>DASZJM010000480.1:0-18276 GCA_035948165.1 Candidatus Methylomirabilota bacterium | reverse complement strand
ATTTCGGCGTGCGCGCTCGGGTCGCGCTGGCCGATCGGCTGGTTGTGCCCGCGCGCGATCACCCGACCGTCGAGCACCACCACCGCCCCGACCGGCACCTCGCCGGCGGCGGCGGCGCGATCGGCCTCCTCGAGCGCCAGGGCCATGAACCGCTCGTCGTCCGCCCGTGGCTCGGAAACCATGGCGGACAACGGTACCGCCGCCCCACCCGCCCCCGCAACCGGGCGGGGCCGAGCGCCCTAGATCGGCGCGGTGGCCTCTTTCTCGAACTCGAGCGGGGAGATCCGGTAGCGCTTCATCTTGGCGTGGACGGTCGCGGGCGAGGCCGAGAGGCTCCGCGCCGCCTCGAGAACATCGGTCGCGGGGATCGCGCCCGCCCGCGGGGGTGGCTAGGGACCCTGCGCACCCGCGGACCAGTCGGCGCCGATCACGGTGACCCGGTAGGTGGCAGCGCCCGCGAACATGGTGATGCAATAGAGGGCGCTGCCCCCGGACGGGACCTGACCGAGCACCTCCGCCTCGCGCTGACCGGTCACGCCGCCTCGGTCGTCCAGGCCCTCGACCCGGAGGCGAACGTGCGCGGCGCTCATGGGACGGTCATTGAACACGTGGCCGCAAACCGCCTGCAACCCACTGCGCGGCGGGTCCACCGCCCACCGTACCTGCAGGCCCGCGGGTCCGTCGGCTCCCTGGCTCTTCGCGGGAGACAGGACCATCAAGGCCAGCAGAGCCGCGCACGCCATCGATCGTCCGCTCATGTCCGAGCGTTCCCTCCGCCGCGATTGGGACGGCGCCGGCGCCGCGCTGGATGCGCCCCGTTCTCGGTCCAGCAAGAATCCGACACGGAACCTCCCGGCCGCCAGGCGCATCTAAGAGAGCAAGGGCGGAGCGAGATGCTGAGGGACGCGATGACGCTGGAGCGCTGGGTTGCGGTCATTTCCGTGCTCATCCTGCTGGTCCTCGCCGGGCTGGGCTGGCGCTGAGGAACCAGGGCGCGCGATGCGCGCCGTCTCGTGGGTTAGCTGAGACTTCGCGGAGAGCGACGGGGTTACGAGGTCAGTCTCGCCTCGTAACCCCGCTTCATTTCTGGTGCGCCCTAGAGGAATCGAACCTCTGGCCTTCGGATTCGTAGTCCGACGCTCTATCCATCTGAGCTAAGGGCGCACTTGGCGGAGAGGCCGGGATTCGAACCCGGGACAGAGGTTTTGCCCCTGTAACCGCTTAGCAGGCGGCTGCCTTCGGCCGACTCGGCCACCTCTCCAAACGTCAAGCCAACAGAGTATATGTCATTCGAGGCGCCCGGACTACCGCTAAGGGTCCGCTGGGCTATGCTGGGTCCCCAGGAGGCCCACCATGACCCGCCTGCGTGAGATGTTGCGCGACGCCTGGAGCTTGATCCGCCCATACTGGTTCTCGGAAGATCGCTGGGCGGGCCGGGGCCTCTTGCTCGTCGTCGTCGCGTTGAACCTCTTCATCGTCTACATCAACGTCCTGCTGAGCAAGTGGTACAACCTCTTCTACAACTCGCTCCAGGACAAGGACGTCGGCTCCTTCCGCAGCCTCCTGATCCGCTTCTCGTGGCTCGCCGGCCTGTACATCGTGGCCGCGGTGTACCAGATCTACCTCAACCAGATGCTGCAGATCCGCTGGCGGCGCTGGCTCACCGATCGCTATCTGGGCGCGTGGCTCACCGACGGCGCGTACTACCGCATGCAGCTCACATCCGGGGAGACCGACAACCCGGACCAGCGCATCTCCGACGACCTGCGCCTGTTCGTCACCGGCGCGCTGACCCTCGGGATCGGCGGGATGCGGGCGGTGGTGACGCTCGTTTCCTTCCTGGGCATCCTGTGGGGCCTCTCGGGCTCGGTCACGCTGCCCATCGGCTCGGGGGTGACGCTGCCCGGCTACATGGTGTGGGCGGCGCTGGCCTACGCCATCGCGGGGACGTGGCTCACCAACCTGATCGGCAGACCCCTGGTGCGGCTCAACTTCAATCAGCAGCGCTACGAGGCCGACTTCCGCTTCAACCTGGTGCGCTTCCGCGAGAACACGGAGGGCGTCGCGCTCTACGGCGGGGAGGCGGACGAGATGCGCAACTTCCGCGAGCGGTTCGGCGCGGTGGTACGCAACTGGTGGGACATCATGCGCCAGCAGAAGCGGCTCACCTGGTTCACCTCAGGATACGGCCAGGCCGCGATCATCTTCCCGATCCTGGTGGCCGCGCCGCGCTACTTCCGTGGGGAGATCCCGCTCGGCGCCCTGATGCAGACCTCGCAGGCCTTCGGCCAGGTGCAGGATTCTCTCTCGTTCATCATCACCTCGTACACCGACATCGCGGAGTGGCGTGCGGTGGTGTTGCGGCTCCTGGGTTTCGAGCGCGCGCTCGCCCGCGTGCGGGCGGAGGCCTCGGTCGAAGGGGTGCGCCACCGGAGGGGTGCCGCCGATGGGTTGACCCTGGATCAGGTGGGGCTGACGCTCCCGGGGGGTCGCTCGCTGATGGAGAACGTCTCCCTGGACATCCATCCGGGCGAGACTACGCTGATCACCGGTCCATCCGGCGCGGGCAAGAGCACCTTGTTCCGCGCGATCGCCGGGATCTGGCCGTTCGGACGCGGCGAGGTCCGGCTGCCGCGTGAGGGCCGCGTGCTCTTCCTACCCCAGAAGCCCTACCTGCCGATCGGGACCCTCCGCGAGGTGGTGAGCTACCCGACCCCGGCGGCCGGATTCTCCGACGCGGAGCTCGAGCGGGCGCTCACCCTGGTCGGCCTACCGGAGCTGGCCCCGCGGCTCGGCGAGTCCGCCCACTGGGCGCAGGCCCTGTCGCCCGGTGAGCAGCAGCGGATCGCCTTCGCGCGCGCGCTCCTGCAGAAGCCGGACTGGCTCTTCCTCGACGAAGCCACGTCCGCGGTGGACGAGGAGATCGAAGCCCATCTCTACGGGCTCCTGCGCGACCACCTGCCCGGGACCGCCGTGGTCAGCGTGGGCCATCGCAGCTCGCTCCGTGCGTATCACGCCCGCCGGCTGGTGGTGACGCCCAACGGAGCGGCCCCGGCCAGCGTCGCGGAAGCGGCCGCGTCGACCGCATGAGCCGGCTCCCGAGAAGAAAATGGCGGAGGGGGAGGGATTCGAACCCCCGATCCCTTGCGGGATTCCGGTTTTCAAGACCGGCGCCTTCAACCGGACTCGGCCACCCCTCCGCGTTTGACTAGCGACCCGCGCCCGGCGGCCCGATGCGCTCGAGCCCGCCCATGTACGGGTGGAGCGCCGCCGGCACCGTGACGGAGCCGTCGGCCTCCTGGTAGTTCTCCAGCACCGCGATCAGCGTACGCCCGACCGCGAGCCCCGAGCCGTTGAGCGTGTGGCAGAGCTCCACGCGCCCACCGCCGGTGGGACGGTACTTCATGTCGAGCCGGCGCGCCTGGTAGGCCTCGCAGTTCGAACAGGACGAGATCTCGCGGTACTTGCCCTGGCCGGGCAGCCAGACCTCCAGGTCGTAGGTCTTGGCGGAGTGGAACCCCATGTCGCCGGTGGAGAGCGCCATGACCCGGTACGGCAGCTCGAGCCGCTGCAGCACCGCCTCCGCGCTCCGGACCATAGACTCGAGCTCGTCGTAGGACTGGCCCGGCGCGGTCACCTTCACCATCTCGACCTTGTCGAACTGGTGCTGCCGGATCATGCCCTTGGTGTCCTGGCCGTAGGTGCCGGCCTCGCGGCGATAGCAGGGCGTGAACGCGCAGTACCGCCGGGGTAGCTCGGCCTCGGGCAGGATCTCGGCCCCGTGCAGCGCGGTGAGCGCGACCTCCGCGGTCGGGATCAAGTACAGCGTGCGGCCCGCGTCGGGCTCCACCGTCCGGAACATCTGCTCCTCGAACTTCGGCAGCATCGCCACCCCGACCATGGTCTCCGGGTTCACCAGGTGCGGCACCCAGACCTCGGTGAATCCGTGCTCGCGGGTGTGGAGGTCCATCATGAGCTGGGCGAGCGCCCGGCTCAGGCGGGAGGCCGCGCCCCACATCACGGTGAAGCGCGCCTTGGCGATCTTGCTCGCCCGCTCGAAGTCGAGGATACCGAGGGCCTCGCCGATCTCGAAGTGCTGCTTGGGCTCGAAGGCGAACGCCCGCGGCGTGCCCCAGCGGCGCACCTCCACGTTGTCGTCCGCGGAGCGGCCCACCGGCACGCTCGCGTGGGGCAGGTTCGGCACCTCGAGCAGCAGGCCCTCCAGCTGCGCGTCGGCCTCCTTCACGAGCCCGTCCAGGGCCTTGATGCGGTCCGACACCTCGCGCATGGCCGCCATCGCGGCTTGCGGATCCTCGCCGCGTCGCTTGGCCTGGCCGATGGCCTCCGAGGCGCGGTTGCGCTCGGCCTTCAGATCCTCGGCCTCGGTGACCAGACGGCGGCGCGCGGTGTCGGCCGCGAGCACCGGGGCGAGCGAGATCTCGGCGCCCCGGGTCACGAGGGCGCGCTCCACCGCGGCCGGGTCTTCACGGATCAGCTTGATGTCGAGCATGGGCCCGTCCTCCTGCGTCCGGAACCATAACAAAAAAGAGGCCGCAGCTGCGCGGCCTCTATCCCCTCGCCGGGCGTCCGCCGCGGCGAGGTCTACTCTGACGACACCTCGGGAGCGGCCTGCTCGGCTTCCACCCGCGCCAGGTTCCCCACCTGATCGTCCGCATCGATATCGATGATGCGCACGCCCATGGTGTTCCGCCCCTGGCTCGTCACCTCGTCGGCGTGCAGCCGGATGATCTTGCCCTTGGTGGTGACGACCAGGATGTCGTCGCCCTCGCGCACCTGCAGCATCCCAACCACCGCCCCGTTGCGCCCTGCGGTCTTGATGTCGATGATGCCCTTGCCCGCCCGGCCCTGCAGCCGGTACTCGTCGAGCGGGGTGCGCTTGCCGTAGCCCCGCTCGGTGACGGTCAGGATGGTCACGCCCTCCCTGATCGTCTCGGCCGCGATGACCTGATCACCCTCGTCCACGTCGATGCCGCGCACCCCGGCCGCGGTGCGACCCATCGGGCGCACCTCGTCCTCCGGGAACCGGATGATCATGCCCTGCTTGGTGGAGAGCAGGACCTCGCGCTGCCCGTCGGTGCGGCGGGCCCCCATGACCTCGTCGCCCTCCTCGAGGGTGATGGCCTGGATGCCGCCCGCGCGCGGGTGCGAGAAGGCGGAGAGCTCGGTCTTCTTCACTTTGCCCTGCTTGGTGGCGAAGAGGATGTAGCCGCCCGACTCGAAGTCGCGCACCGGCACGCAGGTGGCCACGCGCTCGTGCTCCCCGAGCGAGAGCACGTTGGCCATCGCCTTGCCCTTGGCCTGCCGCCCGCCCTCCGGGATCTCGTGAACCTTGAGCCAGTGCACCTTGCCCTTGTTGGTGAAGAAGAGCAGGAACGAGTGGGTCGAGGCCACGAACAGGTCCTCGACGATGTCCTCCTCCTTGGTCTCCATCCCGGTCACGCCCTTGCCGCCGCGCTTCTGGCTGCGATAGGCCTCCACGTGGGTCCGCTTGATGTAGCCGGAGCGCGTGATGGTCACCACCATGTCCTCGTCCGCGAGCAGGTCCTCGATGGTGAGGTCGGTGGTCTCGGCCAGGATCTCGGTGCGTCGCTCGTCGCCGAACTCCTCCCGGAGTGCGGCCAGCTCGTCCTTGATGATGCCGAGCAGGCGCGCCTCGGAGGCGAGGATGCCCTTGAGGTCCGCGATGAGAGCCAGGGTCTGCTCGTGCTCCTCGACGATCTTGTGGCGTTCGAGCTGGGTCAACCGCTGCAGCCGCATGTCGAGGATGGCCTTGGCCTGGATCTCCGAGAGATCCAGCTGGCGCATCAGGGCGTCCTTGGCCGCGTCCGGGCTCTCCGCCTGGCGGATGATGCGGATGACGAGGTCGAGCTGGTCGACCGCCTTGCGCAGGCCCTCGAGGATGTGCGCGCGCTCTTCCGCGCGGGCCAGGTCGTACCGCGTCCGGCGGGTGACGACCTCGCGCCGGAAGACGACGAACTCCTGCAGCATCTGCTTGAGGTTGACGACCTGCGGCCGGCGGCCCACCAGGGCCAGCATGATGACCCCGAAGGTGGTCTGCATCGGGGTGTGCTTGTAGAGCTGGTTGATCACGATCTGGGCCATCTCGCCGCGGCCCAGCTCCAGCACGATGCGAATGCCCTCGCGGCTCGACTCGTCTCGGCGCTCGCTGATGCCCTCGATCTTCTTGTCGCGGATCAGCTCCCCGATCTTCTCCATCAGGGTCGCCTTGTTCACCTGGTACGGCAGCTCGGTGACGATGATCGCCTCGCGGCCGCCCCGCATCTTCTCGACGTGGGCCTTGGCGCGCAGGGTGATGATGCCGCGCCCGGTGGTGTAGGCCTCGCGGATGCCGCCGCGGCCGTAGATGTAGCCCCGCGTCGGGAAGTCGGGGCCGGGAATCACCTTCATCAGCTCGTCGATGCTGACCTCGGGGTCGTCGATCACCCGGATGAGCCCGTCCACCACCTCGCGCAGGTTGTGGGGCGGGATGTTGGTGGCCATGCCGACCGCGATGCCGGAGGAGCCGTTGACCAGCAGGTTCGGCACCTTGGTCGGGAGCACCACCGGCTCCTGGAGCGACTCGTCGAAGTTCGGCGTGAAGTCCACCGTCTCCTTGTCGATGTCGGCCAGCAGCTCGTGGGCGATCTTGGCGAGGCGCGTCTCGGTGTACCGCATCGCGGCGGGCGGATCGCCGTCGATGGAGCCGAAGTTGCCCTGCCCGTCCACCAGCGGGTAGCGGAGGGAGAACTCCTGGACCATGCGCACGAGGGCCTCGTACACCGGGGCGTCTCCGTGCGGGTGGTACTTGCCGAGCACCTCGCCGACCACGCGCGCCGACTTCTTGTAGGCGCGATTCCAGTTGAGCCCGAGCTCGTGCATCGCGAAAAGCACGCGCCGGTGCACCGGCTTCAGCCCGTCGCGGATGTCGGGCAGCGCCCGGCCGACGATGACGGACATGGCGTAGTCGAGATACGACTTCCGCATCTCCTCTTCGATCGGAACCGGGGTCTGGCGCTCGGGGCTCATGGAACGGGTCCGGATCTCCTAGATGTCGAGGTTGATCACGTCGAGGGCGTTCTTCTCGATGAACTCGCGGCGCGGCTCCACCGCGTCGCCCATCAGGACCGTGAACATCTCGTCGGCCCCGACCGCGTCCTCCATGGTCACCCGCAGGAGGGTGCGGGTCTCCGGGTTCATGGTCGTCTCCCAGAGCTGCTCCGGATTCATCTCGCCGAGCCCCTTGTAGCGCTGGAGGGTCGCCCCGTCCTTGGCCATCTCCATGATGACGCGCATCAGCTCGTCGAGGCTCTTGGCCTGCGTCTCCTTGCCGGTCGCGTCCACGACGACGCACGGGCCCTTGTGCAGTCCCGCGATATCCGCGTGCAGCTCGAGGAGCTGGGCGTAGTCGGGCGACTTGAGCGCGTCCACGCTGAAGTGCGTCGGATGCGGGCCCACCACGTGGATCGCGCCCGCGTCGCCGTTGTCGCCGCCGATCAGCTGCGCGGACCAGCCGGGGAGCTCCCCCGCCACCTCGGCCACCGCGGCCGCGATCTCCGCGTCGCCGACCCCCCGCTTGCTCGCGCGGAACTTCTTGCGGAGCAGCCCGTCGAGGATCGGACCGGGGATGCCGCGGCGGGCGATCTTCGCGAAGAGGGCGCGGAACTCCAGTACCCGCTTGAGCGCCTCCAGCAGGGCCTCCTCCCGCAGCGGCGCCGCCTTGCCGGGCACCTTGACGCTCGACTTCTCCACCCACTGCTCGAGCAGGAACTCCTCCATCTCCCGCTCGCTCATCAGGTAGCGCTCGGCGCGGCCCTTCTTCACCTTGAACAGCGGCGGCTGGGCGATGAACAGGTTGCCCGCCTCGATCACCTGGACCATGTGGCGGAAGAAGAAGGTCAGGAGCAGGGTCCGGATGTGGGCGCCGTCCACGTCGGCGTCGGTCATCAGGATGACCTTGTGGTAGCGCAGCTTGGAGACGTCGAACTCCTCGGGCCCGATCCCGGTGCCGAGCGCGGAGATCAGCAGCCGGATTTCATTGTGGGACAGAACCTTGTCGTAGCGCGCCTTCTCCGCGTTGATGATCTTGCCCCGCAGTGGCAGGACCGCCTGCACCTTCCGGTCGCGCCCCTGCTTGGCGGAGCCTCCCGCGGAGTCGCCCTCCACCAGGAAGATCTCGCGCAGCTGCGGATCGCGCTCGGAGCAATCGGCGAGCTTGGCGGCGAGCCCCTCGTCGTCGCGCCCGCCCTTGCGGGTGAGCTCCCGGGCCTTCCGCGCCGCCTCGCGCGCCTGGGCCGCCCGCACGCACTTGTCGGCGATCTTGCGCGCGGTGGTCGGATCCTCCTCGAACGTCTCGCCGATCCGATCGTTGACGATCTGCTGCACGAGGCCCTTCACGTCGGAGTTCCCCAGCTTGGCCTTGGTCTGGCCCTCGAACTGGGGATCGGGGATGCGCACCGAGACCACCGCGGTCAGGCCCTCGCGCACGTCGTCGCCGCTGACGTCGCCCTTGAAGTTCTTGAGGAAGCCGTTGGCCTTGGCGTAGTTCGAGATGCTGCCGGTCAGCGCGGCCCGGAACCCGGTGAGATGCGTGCCGCCCTCGCGGGTGTTGATATTGTTGGCGAAGGAGAACACGCTCTCCTGGTAGCCGTCGTTGTACTGGAGCGCGACCTCCACCTCGATGTTGTCCTTCTTCCCCTCGAAGAAGAGCACCTTCGGGTGGATCGGCGTCTTGTTCTGGTTCAGGTGCTTGATGAACTCGATGATGCCGCCCTTGTAGAGGAAGGTGTGGCTCCGCCCGTCGCGCTCGTCCTCGATGACGATCTTGAGGCCCTTGTTGAGGAACGCGAGCTCGCGCAGGCGGTTCGAGAGCGTGTCGAAGGAGAACACGGTCTCCTCGAAGATCTTGCCGTCCGGCTTGAAGCGCACGATGGTCCCGTGCTTCGCGGTCTTCTCCCCCACGGTGAGCTCGCCGGTGGGCACCCCGCGCTCGTAGCGCTGCGTCCACACGTTGCCCTGGCGGCGGATCTCGATCTCGAGCCACTCCGACAGCGCGTTGACCACCGAGATGCCGACGCCGTGGAGTCCGCCCGAGACCTTGTAGGCGGAGTGCTCGAACTTGCCGCCCGCGTGCAGCACGGTGAGCACCACCTCGGCGGCCGGCTTGCCGCTCTCCTTGTGGATGTCGACCGGAATGCCGCGCCCGTTGTCGCCCACCGAGCAGGAGCCGTCCGAGTGGAGGATCACCTTGATGCTGTCGCAGTAGCCGGCGAGCGCCTCGTCCACCGAGTTGTCGACCGCCTCGTAGACCAGGTGGTGCAGGCCGTACGCGCTGGTGTCGCCGATGTACATGGCGGGACGCTTGCGGACCGCCTCCAGCCCCTCGAGGACCTTGATGTCGCTCGCGGTGTAGGTGTCGCCCATCAGGCCGCGCCTCGCACGCTGCCGAGGGTGGGATCGGTCACCCGGCCCTCGCTCACCTCCCACCACGTGACCCGTCGGGTCTCCGGCAGCGTCGCGTCGGCGGTGGTCAGGAAGACCTGCCCCGCTCCGGCCACGTGCTCGAGCAGGCGCGCCTGCACCTGCGGATCCAGCTCGGAGAGCGCGTCGTCGAGCAGGAGCACCGGCGCGCTGCCGACCGCGCGCGCCACCGGCCCGGCCTCGGCCAGGCGGAGGGCGAGCGCCATCAGCCGTTGCTGCCCGCGCGAGCCGTACAGCCGCAGGTCGCGCTCGTCCACCTCGATCAGCAGATCGTCGCGATGCGGGCCCACCACCGTCTGGCCTCGCCGCGCCTCCTCGGCAAAGTGGGCATCGAATGCGGCCAGGACGTCGGCCTCGGTCGCCTCCGCGGGCAGTTCCCCGCAGTACCGCAGGGTCACGTCGCCCGACCCGGCCAGGATCGGATAGAGCACACGCACTTCGTCCTGGAGCGCCTCGATCGCACTGCGACGCCGGACCAGGAGCTCGAGGCCGAGGCGGGCGAGCTGCTCGCTCCACGGGGTGAGCGCGCTGCGGAGCGCGGACCCGACCATGCCGCTCTGGAGCAGATGATTGCGACGCGCCAGGACCTGCCGATAGCGGCCGAGCCCGCTCAGGTGGGCCGCGTAGAGCTTGCCCGCGAAGCCGTCGATGAAGTTGCGGCGCGCCTGCGGCCCCTCGGTCAGGATCGCGAGATCCTGCCAGCCGAACCCGATCGCGCGTGCCCAGGCGCATCCCTCTCCACCCACGCCCCAGCTGCCGTCCTCGCGCTGGACGATGGCGCGCCGCACCGCGCGCACCGTGTCACCGCGGCGGATCTCGCCGCCCACGAAGGCGCCGGCCGCGTTCCAGCCGAGCATCTCCGCCGCCTTCGCACCGCGGAACGAGCGACCGAGTAGGAGAACACCGAGCGCCTCGAGGAGGTTGGTCTTCCCCTGCGCGTTCAGTCCGGTGAGGACGTTGAGGTGGGGCGCCGGCGAGAGCGAAAGGCTTCGATAGTTGCGAAAATCAGACAGTTCTACCCTGTCAATCTGCAACGATTTTCGCTCCCATGAGAGGTCAAATCCTCATGGGCATGATAACACACAGGGTTCCCTCGTCCTCGAAGCTTTTGAACACTCCGGGGCTCAATCCGTCCTTCAATTCGATCAAAACTTGCTCGCCCGCCTGCGCGCCGAGCGTGTCGAGCACGTAGCGCGAGTTGAAGCCGATCGCGATCTCCTCACCCGCGAACTGCGCCTCCATCTGCTCCTCCGCCTCGCCGTAGTCGGGGCTGTTGGCGGTGAGCTTGAGTACGCCGGGCGACAGCAGGAAGCGCACCGGCTTCGTGCGCTCCTCGGAGAGAACCGATACGCGACGCAAAGCGGCGGTCAGCGCGGCGCGGGAGAGCGTGACCCGGTGGGGATGCGCGCGCGGCACCACCTGCTCGTAGTTCGGGAAGGTGCCCTCGATCAGCCGCGCCATCAGGAGCACGTTGGGCATGCGCAGCATGAACTGGTTGTCGCTGATCGCGACCTGCACCTCCTCACCGGACCCGACGATGCGCGCGACCTCCTGGACCGCCTTGCGCGGGACGATCCCCGACATGGCGGATCCCGACACCGCCAGGGGCCGGACCGCGAGGGCCAGGCGATGGCCGTCGGTGGCCACCATCCGCAGCTCCTTGTCCTGGACCGCGAGCAGCACCCCGTTCAGCGCGTAGCGGCTCTCATCGTGGGAAATCGCGAAGGTCGTCTGGCCGAGCATCTCCCGAAGGACCTTGCCGTCGAGGGTGAGCCAGCCGGTGCTCGCCCCGTCTCCGACCGCGGGGAACTCCTCCGGGGTCAGGCCCACCAGCCGGTACGACGCCCCCGCGCAGCGCAGGGCGACCCACGCGTTCTCCTGCACCTTGATGGCGAGGGGCGCGGCCGGGAGCTCCTTCACGATCTCCATCAGCTTGCGCGCCGAGATCGTGATGGTCCCCGGCTTGACCACCTTGGCCGGCCCGGTCACCCGCACACTGACCTCGAGGTCGGTGGCGGTCATGCGGAGCGTGTCGCCCTGCGCCTCGAGCAGCACGTTGGCCAGCACCGGCAGCGTCTGCCGCGGCTCCACCACGTTGTGTGCCATCTGGAGACCGCGGATGAACGCGTCACGATCCACATGCACTTCCATAAGTATCTCCGTTGTTCAGTTTTTGGAAAGAAACAGAAGATCTCGTCGTCGTAGGACGAGGCGGAGCGGTGGACAGCCCGGAAGGCGAAGAAAGTCGCCCGACGGCGCGAAGTTGGGAGCCGCCACGTGGTGGACAAGTCGGTGGGTACGACCGCCGAGGCGGAGGATCACAGGGTGATGCTCTGGGTAACTGTGTCGATGGTCTTCTTGAATTTGGGATCATCCTGCAGCATCCCGTGGATCTTTTCCACCGCGTGGAGCACGGTGGTGTGGTCCTTGCCACCGAACATCCGCCCGACCTCGGTCAGCGAGGCGTGGGTGAGCTGGCGCGCGAGGTACATCGCGATCTGACGGGGGAAGGCCACCGCCTTGGTGCGATTCTTCGCGCGCATGTCGCCCAGCTTGACCCCGAAGAACTCGGCCACCTTCCGCTGG
The DNA here is from genome assembly GCA_035948165.1 of Candidatus Methylomirabilota bacterium. GTDB lineage: Bacteria > Methylomirabilota > Methylomirabilia > Rokubacteriales > CSP1-6 > CAMLFJ01. The sequence goes on along the minus strand of DASZJM010000480.1, from coordinate 6,192 downwards.
ATGTGCTCGATGGTGATGATCTTCTCGTCTTCGCCCCAGAGATCGGAGAGCACCTCCTGGGCCAGCTCCACGCTCATCTCCCGCCCGCTGAGGGAGCAGAACGCGATCATGCGGGTGAGCGAGCCCTCGATTTCGCGGATGTTGGCCTTGATGCGACTCGCGATGAGGTAGGCCACGTCGTCGGGGAGGCGGACGCGCTCGATCTCCGCCTTCTTCTTGAGGATCGCGACGCGGGTCTCGAAGTCGGGGGGCTGGATGTCCGCGATGAGGCCCCACTCGAAGCGCGAGCGCAGGCGCTCCTCGATCTCGGGAATCTCCTTGGGGGCGGAGTCCGAGGAGACGATGATCTGCTTCCGCGCCTCGTACAGATCGTTGAAGGTGTGGAAGAACTCCTCCTGGGTGCGCTCCTTGCCCGAGATGAACTGGACGTCGTCGATGAGGAGGAGATCGATGGTGCGGTACTTGGCCCGGAACTCCGCGGTGCGGTCGTAGCGGATCGCGTTGATGAGATCGTTCGTGAAGCGTTCGGTGGAGAGGTAGAGCAGGCGGAGCGACGGGTACAGGCGCGAGATCTCGTGGCCGACCGCGTGCAGAAGGTGGGTCTTGCCGAGGCCGACTCCGCCGTAGATGAAGAGCGGGTTGTACGCCTTCGACGGGAGCTCCGCGACCGCCTGGCAGGCGGCCTGCGCGAACTGGTTCGAGTTGCCCACCACGAACGAGGCGAAGGTGTAGCGCGGCGAGAGGCCGTTCGAGAGCGGCACCGACGGGGCCTCGCGCGCGTGGACCGGCGCGCGCTCGGGCTCGCGATCGACCTCGATGGAGATCACCGGGTTGCCGCCCAGGACGGTACGCGCGGCCGACTGGAGCGCTTCGGTGTAGTGCTGCACCAGCCAGTCGCGACTGTACTTGTTGGGCGCCGCGACGCGAATGAGATCGCCCTCCATCGCGGTCACGCGGCACGGGCGCAGCCAGGAGTCGATGGCGGTTTCGGGGATCTTCCCCTCCATCGTCGCCAGCAGACGGGTCCACAAAGAATCAAGCATTGTCAGGCTCTTGGTCGGCGGCGCCGGTGGAAGTTACACACAGAGTTATCCACAGGTGTGGATAACCGGGGGCATTCCGGGGGGCCTGGATTCCGGGAGCGCAACGAGCGCGGACCAGGTCGCGACGTCTCATCAATTCCGTCAGACACGGGACAGGCGCTACACGTTCAGCACCGCGCGCCTCGTCTGCGTGCGGGAGGCGACCCTACCATAGCGGCGGGCGCGGTCGCAAGGCCCTTACGTACCTTGACTTGGCCGGGGGCGGTCCGTAGACTACGCTGGTTCTTCCATCCAGAGGGGAGTTTCCATGAAGAGGACGTTTCAACCCAATGTGCGCCGCCGCAAGAAGACGCACGGATTTCGCTCGCGCATGAAGACCCAAGGCGGGCGCAAGGTCCTGAAGCGGCGCCGCGCTAAGGGACGCAAGCGCCTCACCGTTTAGCCTCACACGGTGGCGAGAGCTCCGGCGGCGTCAGCGCTGCCTCGAGGCGAGCGCCTCCGGCGAGCGGCGGAATTCCAGACGGTCTTCCAGCGTGGTAGCCGACACGAACGGCCGAGCTTCGTCGCGCTCTGGCGACGGGCAGAGGGCCGGCGCGTCGGCTTCGCGGTGAGCCGACAGCTGCGGGGGGCGGCGCATCGCAATCGAGCGCGGCGTCGGATTCGTGAAGCATATCGGCATGTTCGAGAGCAAATGGCGGTGGATGTCGAGCTGGTCGTGGTGGCGCGACCGAGCGCGGCCACGCGCCCCTTCCCCGAGCTGGTCGAGGACATGCGGCGCCTCGCCGATGCCCTGAACCGGGCGCCCCGCGGGAGCACGGGCGCGGCATGACGGTGGGGCGGGTGGCGGCCCACGTCGTACGCGGGTATCAGATCTTGATTCGCCCCTTGCTACCGGCCTCGTGCCGGTTCGTGCCGGGCTGCTCAGAGTACACGCGCATGGTCCTGATGGAGCACGGTCTGGTGCGCGGGGTGGGGCTCGGGATCCGGCGCATCCTACGGTGTCATCCCTGGAATGCCGGCGGCTACGATCCGCCGCCGCTCCGACGATCGAGAGGGTAATGGACAAGCGCACGACGCTGGCCCTGCTGTTGATGGCCGCGCTGCTGATTCTCTATCAGGGGATCTTCATGCGGTCGGAGCCGGAGAAAAAACCCCCTGAGAAGACGGAAGCGCCGGCGGCCCCCGCGAAAACGGCGGACTCGGTGCCCGCGCTCGGTGCGGCGCTGGCCGCACCGGTTGCGCCGAAGGAAGCGCCCGCGGTCCCGAACCGGACCGCAACGATCGAGGCGCCGCTCTATCGCGCGGAGGTCAACAGCGTGGGCGGAGAGCTGCGCGCGTGGGAGCTTCACTACCGCGGCGCGAAGCCGATGGTCGCGCCCGGGTTCCTCGTGTCGCGCGGGTTGAGCGTGGCGCGCGCGGGGCAGCCACCGCGCCTGGTGGGGTTCGCGCTCTCGACCGACAAGCTCACGCTTGGGCCGAGCACGCCGACCGGCGATCTCGTCCTCACCGGCGAGGATGGCTTCGGACTGCGCGTGACGGAGACGCTGCGCTTCCACGCCGATAGCTATCTGGTCGACCACCAGCTCAAGGTCGAGAATCGGCAGACGGTACCGCAGACCGCCGACATCCTGGTGGCGTGGGCGGCGCCGCTCGAGCCGCCGAAGGATGCGCCGGAGCGATTCCAGGGCCAGCACCCGATCCGCGTCGTACGGCTGGCGGACGGCTCGGTGCACCGGGAGATCTTCGCGAAGAGCGCAGAGTTCAATGGCACCGGCCAGTGGATCGGGCTCGAGAGCGAGTGGTACTTGACCGCGCTCGTCCCACGAAGCCCCGGGATGCTCCTGACCGAAGCCAAGATCAGTGAGACCCGCGCGGATGTGCCGAAGCCGGTCGAGCTGAGCCAAGTGGGCCTCAGGATTCCGCTATCTTCCCTGAAGCCTGGGCAGATCTGGGAAGGACAGATCCAGAGTTACATGGGCCCGAAGGAATACGATCGGTTGAAGGCTGTTGGGGTAGGACTCGAAAAGTCCATATATTTCGGTGGGTTCCCTGCCCCACAGAACTACGGGGGCCTGCCGATGGAATGGCTGGCAGTGCCCATCCTCTGGCTGATGCACCGCTTCTACGAGTACACGCACAACTACGGCGTCGCGATCATCCTGCTCACCGTGATCACCAAGGTCCTCTTCTTCCCGCTCACGATCAAGAGCATGACCTCGATGAAGGCCATGCAGGCGCTCCAGCCTCAGATCAACGCCCTGCGGTCGAAGTACAAGAGCGACCCTCAGCGCCTGCAGCGCGAGACGATGGAGCTCTACCGAGCTCACAAGGTCAACCCGCTCGGCGGCTGCCTTCCGATGGTGGTTCAGATCCCGATCTTCTACGCGCTCTACGTCGCGCTCTCGGTGTCGGTCGATATCCAGAATGCCCCGTTCATCTGCTTCGGGCGCCTCTTCGGAGTCGATCTCTGGATCTGCGACCTGGCGGCCCACGATCCCACGTACGTGCTGCCGATCCTCATGGGCATCTCGATGTTCATCCAGCAGAAGATGACTCCGGTGATGGGCGATCCTCGCCAGGCCAAGATGATGCTCTTCATGCCGGTGGTCTTCACCTTCATGTTCCTGAACCTGCCGGCCGGCCTGGTGCTGTACTGGACTCTCTCCAACGTCCTGCAGATCGCCCAGCAGAAGTACATGGAGCGCATCGGCAAGAAGACGGAGAAGATCCCGGCGCGAGCGGCAAAGAAGGCCTGATCGCCCGCGCCTTCGCGGACCGGTCTGCGGTAAGCTGGCGGCCGTGGCTCGCCAGGATCCGGATCGCCTTCGGGAGCTGCTGGTCGCGATCCCGGGCTTGACCGGCCGACCGGCCACGGCCGAGGACCGCGGTCGGTTTCAGCGGTACCTCGATCTCTTCACTCGCTGGAACCAGGTCCATCGCATGACGGCGCTGCGCTCTCCCGCCGAGATCGTCCGAGGTCTCTTCCTGGACTCCCTGCTGTTCCTTCCCGTGCTGCCGACCTTCCGGCCAATCAAGGTTGTCGACATCGGAGCTGGGAGTGGAGTCCCGGGGCTGCCGATGCGGATCGTCGACCCCGAGATCGCGCTCACCCTGGTTGAGGCCAAACGGAAGCGTATCTCATTCCTCCTTGCTATCGGCCGAGAGCTAGATCTATCGGGCGTGAAGGTCATCGAGGGCCGGGCCGAGGTCCTGGTCCAGGAGGATCCCACGTTGGCCGAAGGGTTCGACGTCGTCGTGGCGAGGGCCGTGGGCCCAGCCACCGACCTGTTCCCGCTGGCGATGCGCTACCTCAGGCCCGGAGGGACGGTGGTGCTCGCAGGTACGCCGGGTGCCGCCAAAAGCCCTGGTATCGAGGTGGTCAAGGCCTCAATTCCGGGGCAGCGCGCCACCAGAGTCTTTCTCCGTGGAGTGAAACAGAGTAATGTTCCACGTGGAACGTGAGAGGGATGTTCCACGTGGAACATCCGGAAAGGGCCCAGCACCCGGGTGGCTCGGATAGTAGCGGTGGTGAACCAAAAGGGAGGCGTCGGCAAGACCACGACCGCCGTCAACCTCGCCTCCGGGCTGGCCCTCGCCGAGAAACGAACGCTGCTCATTGATCTCGACCCCCAGGGCAATGCCACGACGGGGCTCGGTGTCGACAAGGCGGGACTGGAGAAGACGGTCTACCATGTCGTCCTGGAGGGGGCCTCCATCTCCGAGGTCTCGATGCCGGCACTCCTCCCCTTCCTGCATCTGGTTCCGTCCGACATCGACTTGGTTGGGGCAGAGATCGAGCTGGTCAACCTCGACCATCGCGAGGGGCGGCTCAAGGCAGCACTCGAGCTCGTCTCCCACGAGTACGACTACGTTGTCATCGACTGCCCCCCTTCCCTCGGCCTGCTCACTCTCAACGCCCTGTCGGCCGCCCATTCCGCGCTCGTACCGCTCCAGTGCGAGTACTACGCAATGGAGGGCCTGGCGCACATCATCAAGACGATCGGCCTGGTCCGAGAGCGCCTCAATCCGCAGCTCAAGGTCGAAGGGGTTGTCCTCACGATGTTCGATGGGCGGACCAGCCTGGCGGCCCAGGTTCGAGCGGAGGCGCAGCAGCACCTGGGCGACCAGGTCATGACCACTGTAATACCGCGAAATATAAGACTTAGCGAGGCTCCAAGCCACGGGAAGCCGATCATGCTCTACGACTTGCGCTCGGCCGGCTCCACCGCATACCTCGACCTTGCCAGAGAGGTGATTTCGCATGGTTAATCGACAGCATGGACTCGGACGGGGGCTAGGCGCCCTGCTCTCCTCCCCCGGCCCGGCCTCTTCGGCCGAGCCCTCTACCGTCGAGCTTCCGGTCGACGCGATCATGCCGAACCCGAAGCAGCCAAGAAAAGACTTTGATGACAAGGCCTTACGGGATCTCTCCGAGTCGCTCAAGCAGAGCGGGCTGCTCCAGCCCGTGGTCGTGCGCCGCGTTGGTGAGGGCTACCAGCTCGTCGTCGGCGAGCGCCGGTGGCGCGCGGCAAAAATGGCCGGAATCGAGCGCATCCCCGCAGTCGTCCGCGAGGCGAGCGACGCGCAGAGCCTCGAGCTCGCCCTGGTCGAGAACCTCCTGCGCGAAGATCTGAACCCGATGGAAGAGGCCGAAGCGTATCAGCGGCTACTCGCCGAGTTCGCGTGGACGCAGGAAGATCTCGCGCAGCGGGTCGCGCGTGATCGGAGCAGCATCGCCAATTGCCTGCGCCTGCTCAAGCTGCCGGACGTGATCCAGGCCGATCTCCGCTCGGGCCGGCTCACCATGGGCCACGCCCGCGCGCTCCTCTCGCTCGACTCCCCTGCCGAGCAGTTGCGGCTCCGCGAGGAGATCCTCACCCACTCGTGGTCGGTGCGCGCGACGGAGCAAGGCGTGCAGGCCAAGCGCACCCAGCCGACGCGCCGGGTGCTTCGCCGCTCGGCGGAGCTGGCCGCGGTCGAGGACGCGCTGCGCGTGGCGCTCGCCACGCGGGTGCGCATCGTCGGCAACGAGCGCGCGGGGCGCATCGAGGTCAGCTACTCCTCGCGCGAAGAGCTCGATCGGCTCACCGAGCTGATCTCGACGTCGCCGCGTTAGAATCGCGCGCATGAAGCCGCGCATCGTCGTCGG
>DASZJM010000479.1:0-2909 GCA_035948165.1 Candidatus Methylomirabilota bacterium | reverse complement strand
GCCCGATCCCGCTCGCCGCGCCGGTCACCACCGCGACCTTCCCTCGGAGATCCTTCACGGACGTTCCCCTTTGTGCGGCGAAAGGCCGGACGACGCCGCGAGCTCCGCCCAGAGGCCCGCCAGATCCTCCGGCCTCACCGGTTCCCGGTCGGTCCGCGCGGTGATCCGTGCATAGAGTGCCCGGCGGACGTACGCCCGGTACGGCGCGGGCCGGGTCATGAGTAACGCGACGAGTGCGTCCTGCAGCTCGGGCGGCCAGCGCCGCTCGTGGGCGTCGCGGGCCGCGCCGAAATCGAACGCCGCGGGCGGGCCCGAGGCGGCGCGGCCCTCGGCGCGAAGCGCGCGCGTCGCCGCGGGGTCGACCGCGCCGTCCGCCATCACCACCCCATACGCCGCCCACGCATGCGCCGACGTCACGAGGCCGGCCGCCACGTCGGCGACCACCGCCTCGACCGGGCGCTCCAGCGGATCGCCGTTGCCGCCCCCGCCGGGGGTCCGCATGCTCAGCACGTCGCCCGGCTCGAGCGCGAGCAGGTCGATCTTCGGCACCGGGCGCTCGCCCGGCGTGCCCGGGTTGAGCACCGCGCGGCCGGTCGCGCCGGCGCGGCCCCCGGCCACGCCCCACGGCGCGAAGCGGAGCCGCTCCATGCCGCGCGCGGTCACCTGTCCCTCGGGCCGGAACACCTGCATGTCGAGCCGCACCGCGTGCCCACCGCGCCAGCGTCCGGGGCCGGCGGAGTCGGCAACGAGATGGAAGCGGCGGATGAGGACCGCGGGCACCTCGACCTCGAGGGTCTCCACCGGCGTGGTCTTGAGGAAGCCGAGCGAGGCGTCGCAGCCGTCGATCCCATCGCGCCCAGGTCGCCCGCCGCCCCCGCCGATCATCGGCTCGATCACGGTCACGTGGCGCCGCCCCGCCTCGAGGTCCGGCAGAGCGAGGGCGACCATGCAGCCCTGGCCGCCGCTCGCGGCGGGAATCTCCGCGGGCAGCGCGCGGGCCAGCGCGCCCAGCACCGCGTCGTAGATGCGCAGCACGGTGGCGTAGCGCACCCCGCACGCCGCGGGGAACTGGGGGTTCACCACCGACCCGACCGGCAGCGTCATGCGGATCGGGCGCAGCACGCCCGCGTTCAGCGGGATGCCGGGATCCTTGGTGATGAAGTAGTTGAACAGCGCGATCGCCATGAACGGGTGCGCGCGGCCCCCGGTCGGGACGTTGAGGGCGGAGCCCACCTGCACGTCGCTGCCGGTGAAGTCCAGGTGGATCTCGCCGTCGCCCACCACCATGGCCACCTTCAAGCGAATCGGAATGTCGGAGACCACGTCGTCCTCGATGAAGTCGCAGAACTCGTAGCGACCGCGGGGCATCCGCCGGATCAGGGCCTCGACCTTGCGCGCGGTGTAGTCGATGAGGTCGTCCATGCCCTTCTCGACCGTATCGACGCCGAAGCGCGCGATCAGCGCGTGCACCCGCCGCTCGCCGGTCACGAGGCCGGCGACCAGGGCCTGCAGGTCGCCCCAGTTCTGCTCGGGGATGCGACAGTTGGCCCGGATGATATCGAGCAGGTCGCGGTTCGGCTCGCCACGCACGAAGAGCTTCTTCGGCGGCAGGCGGAGCCCCTCCTGGAAGATCTCGCTCGCGCGCGGCGAGATGCTGGCCGGCACGAGCCCGCCGATGTCCGAGCAATGGAGGAAGCCGGCCCCGTGGCCCACGAGCCGCCCCTCCCAGAAGATCGGCCGCACCAGGTGCAGGTCGGGGAGATGCGTCGCGGCGGCGGCCGAGCCGTAGGGGTCGTTGGTGATCACCACGTCGCCCGGATCGAGCGGCCCCACCGACTCGAGCGTCCGCGCGTAGTTGATCCCGGCCATGCTCGCCACCCCGAGCTCGACCGGATAGGCGAAGAAGTCCCCCGCCGGGGTGAGGAGGCCGCAGGTGAAGTCGGCGGTCTCCTTCACGAACGTGGTGTGCGCGGTGCGCTCCACCGCGTAGGCCATGTCCTCCACCGCGCCGTGCAGGTAGTTCCGGAGGAGCTCGAGGGTCAGGGCATCGAGACGCATCACGCCTCCCGTCGGATGAGGAGATTGCCGAACCGGTCGACCGTCGCGGCGTCGCCCGCCGGGACGAGCACGGTGGTGTCCGCCTGCTCGACGATGGCCGGGCCGACCACGCGATCGCCGCGGCCCAGACCCGCGCGCTCGTAGACCTGGGCCTGGGCGGGGCGACCCTCGAGCCAGACCCGGCGGGCTCCGGTCGCCTTCGCCCCCGTGCCGGCGGCCACCTCGACGAGCGGCACCCGCGGCCGCACGCCGCGGAGCTGCACGCGGAGGTTCACCATCTCGACGGGCGCGTGCGGATCGGCGTGGCCGAACACCCGCTCGTGCGCGCGGTGAAACGCCTCGAGCAGCCGGCCGCGATCGCCCCCCGCGAGCCACGCGGGATCGGCCGGCACCTCGATCTCGTAGGACTGGCCGACGTAGCGCATGTCCGCCCCGTGCCGGAACGTGGTGCGCTCCACCGCGATGCGGTGGGCGTCGACCCACGCGAGCAGCTCCCTCTCGAGCGCCCGCTGCTCCCCGGCCAGCGCGGCCAGATCGAGCGCGTCGAGGCGGCCGTGCACCGTCCGCACCGCGTCGTTCAGGATGTCGGTGGTGATGGCGCCGAGGGCGCAGAGGGTGCCCGGCGCGCGGGGCACGAAGACGGTGGGGATGCCCACGTCGCGGGCGAGGAGGCTGCCGACCAGCGGGCCCGCGCCGCCGAAGGCCACCAGCGCGAAGTCGCGTGGGTCGACTCCGGCGCGCGAGAGGATCTTGGTGAAGGCGGCGTACATGTTCGACACCGCCACCCGCACCACGCTCTCGGCCGCCTCGTGCAGGCTCATGCCGAGCCGATCCGCGAAGCGCTGGATCGC
>DASZJM010000478.1:0-1991 GCA_035948165.1 Candidatus Methylomirabilota bacterium | reverse complement strand
CGCCCGAGCGCCCAGCAGGTGACCGACTTCGTGGGCGAGAGGATCGCCCGCTTCAAGCGCCCGCAGGTGGTGGTGTTCACCGACGCCCTGCCGCGCGCGGCCGACGGCGCGGTGGACCGGGACGCGGTGAAGGCGCGCTGGGGTGACGGCCGGGAGTAGTCCAGAGTAGACTGGGCGCATGAAGATCTTCGACGAGCAGCACGAGATGTTCCGCCAGGCGGTGCGGGCCTTCGTCCAGAAGGAGGTCGAGCCGCACGTCGAGGCGTGGGAGGAGGCGGGCCAGATCCCCAAGTCGCTCTGGCCCCGCATGGGCGAGCTCGGCTTCCTCGGCGTCGAGTACGACGAGAAGTACGGCGGGGCCGGCGCCGACGTGCTCACCACCGCAGTGCTCTGCGAGGAGATGGCGCGGGCCCGCTGCGCCTCGCTGGCGATGGCGGTCGGCGTGCACACCGACATGGCGTCGCCGCACCTCTACTGGACCGGGAGCGAGGCGCTCAAGGAGCGCTACCTGCCCGCGATCTGCCGCGGGGAGGCGCTCACCGCGATCGCGGTCACCGAGCCGGGCGGCGGCTCCGACGTGGCGGCCATCCGCACCCGCGCGGTGCGCGACGGGGACCACTACGTGCTGAACGGGTCGAAGATGTTCATCACCAACGGGGTGATGGCGGATCTCTACTTCGTGGCCGCGCGGATCCAGGAGGGCGCCCGGACCCCGGCCTCTCCCGAGGGAGGGGAGGGGAAGAAGCGGCACCGGGGGATCTCGATGTTCCTGGTGGAGCGCCAGACGCCGGGCTTCTCGGTGAGCCGCAAGCTCGACAAGATGGGCAACCGCGCCTCCGACACCGCCGAGCTCGCGTTCCAGGACATGCGCGTGCCTGCGGAGAACCTGCTGGGGCAGGAGGGCGGCGGCTTCTACGAGGTCATGCGGGTCTTCCAGCGCGAGCGGCTGGTGGCCGGGCTGCACGCGGTGGCCGGCTGCGAGCGCGCACTGGAGGACACCATCGCCCACGTGCAGCAGCGCCAGGCCTTCGACGGCCCGCTCTCCGGCAAGCAGGTGATCCGGCACCGGATCGCCGACCTGGCCACCCTGATCGAGGCGGGGCGCTGGCTCACCTATGCGGCGTGCCTGAAGTACCGGGACCGGGAGGACGCGGTGAAGGAGATCTCGATGGTGAAGCTGTTCACCGCCGAGATGGCCCAGAAGGTCGCCTACGAGTGCGTGCAGCTGCACGGCGGCTACGGCTACATGCGCGAGTACCCGATCGAGCGATTCTTCCGCGACATCCGCCTCATGACCATCGGCGGCGGCACCTCCGAGATCATGAAGGAGATCATCGCCAAGCAGATGGCGCTCTGACGGGCGGGCGGTGGACGTCGTCGTCGTCGGACACCTCACCCTCGACCAGACGCCGCGGGGCCCCCGTCCCGGCGGGGCCGCCTACTACGCGACGATCACCGCCCACCGCCAGGGCCTGCGGGTGGGCCTGCTGACCTCGTTCGGGCCGGATTTCCCGCGCGACGCCCTGCCGCCCGACGTCTCCGTGGTCACCGTGCCCTCGGCGCGGACCACGACCTTCAGGATCGGGGCCGGCCGCCTCACCGAGGGTCGCCGGGTCCGCGAGCTGGCCATCCTCGCCCGCGCCACCGACCTCGAGCCCGACGCGCTGCCCGAGGCGTGGCGGGACGTGGGGCTGGGCGTCCTCTGCCCGGTGGCGGGCGAGGTGGACCCCGCGCTGGCTACCGCCTTCCCGGAGACCTCCCTGGTCGCGCTGCCGCAGGGCTGGATGCGCGCGCGCGGCGCGGGCGGGGTGGTGTCGCCGCAGCCCTGGGAGGACGCCGACCTGGTGTTGCCGCACGTGCAGGCGGTGGTGGTCAGCCTCGAGGACATCGAGCCGTTCCAGAAGGAGGCCCTCGAGTGGTTCCAGCGGGTGCCGGTCGGCGCGGTCACCCGCGGCGCCGAGGGCGCGATCCTCTTCGTGAACGGCGACCGC
>DASZJM010000477.1:0-2819 GCA_035948165.1 Candidatus Methylomirabilota bacterium | reverse complement strand
CATGTTCTGGTGGATGGAGCGGATGGGCGCGCTCGACCAGACCCTCGACGAGCGCCCGGAGGCGCGCGACCGGCCGAATCCGCTCGTGACCGGCGTGGGCGGCGGCCACGACATCGACCTGCGATGCTACGCGGCGCGTGGGGTGACGCTGCTCGGCCACGTGGAGGGGATCGACGGCTCGCGGCTCCGGCTGGCGGACGACCTCGGCTCCCAGCTCGCCCGCGGCGACGAGGGCATCACCGTGTTCACCCGCGCGGTCGACGCCCACGTGTCGCGCGCCGGTCTCACGATTCCCGGGGAGCCCGCGCCCGCGCTGCCGCCTCCCCTCGCGACGCCGTCTGCGATCCGCACGCTCGACCTCGACGCAGAGTCCATCACCAGCGCGATCTGGGCCACCGGCTTCCGCCGCGACTTCGGCTGGATCCACCTGCCGGTCCTTGACGCGGGCGGCGAGCCGATCCACCGGCGCGGTGTCACCGCGTGCGGCGGGCTCTACTTCCTCGGGCTGCCGTGGCTCCACACGCTCAAATCGTCGGTGCTCTGCGGGGTCGGCCGTGACGCCGAGCACCTCGCCGAGCGCATCGCCTCGCGGGCGGAGCGCCCCGCGCTCGATCCGGCGGCCGGCCCAACCTCCAGGAGACCATGATGACCATCGAGCTCATCGGCATGATCGGCGTGAGGCCCGAAGGAGCGGACGGCGCCGCGGTGCACGTGATCGGCGGCGAGATCGATCTCGCCTGGGTGCGCGCCTTCTCGCAGGCGCACGAGCGGGCCGGCTTCGACAAGGTGCTGGTCGGCTACACCGCGACGTCGGCGGAGGGCTTCCTGATCTCGAGCTACGCGGCGGCCCACACCGAGCGGCTCGGCTACCTGATCGCGCACCGGCCCGGCTTCGTGGCGCCCACCCTGGCCGCGCGCAAGGCGGCCACCCTCGACCAGATCTCGGGCGGGCGCGTGTCGCTGCACATCATCACCGGGGGCAGCGACGCCGATCAGGCGCGCGACGGCGACTACGTCGACCACGACACGCGCTACCGCCGCACCGACGAGTACCTCGGGCTCCTGCGCCGGATGTGGACCGAGGAGCGCCCGTTCGATCACGCGGGGGAGTTCTACCGGGTGACGAAGGCGGGCTCGGACGTCAAGCCGGTCCAGAAGCCGCACATCCCGCTCTACTTCGGCGGAGCCTCCGAGGCCGCGCACCGGATCGGCGCCCGGCACTGCGACGTCTACATGCTCTGGGGCGAGCCGCTCGCGGCGATCCGCGCCCGCATCGCCGACGTCCGGGCCGCCGCGGCGGGCGTCGGCCGCGACCCCCGGGCGCTGCGCTTCAGCGTCTCGCTGCGGCCGATCATCGCGCCCACCGAGGCGGCCGCGTGGGCCAAGGCGCGCGGGATCCTCGAGCGGGTCCAGGCCAAGCAGGGCGACCGCACGCTGCCGCTGCCGGAGGCGGTGGGCGCGCAGCGCTTGGTCGACTTCGCCCAGCAGGCGGAGGTGCACGACACGCGGCTCTGGACGCCGATCGCGGCCGCGGTCGGCGGGGCGGGCAACACCACCGCGCTGGTGGGCACGCCGGAGCAGGTGGCGGAGTCGCTGCTCGACTACTACGACCTCGGAGTGTCGACCCTGCTGATCCGCGGGTTCGAGCCCCTCGCCGACGCGGCCGAGTACGGCCGCGAGCTGATTCCGCTGGTGCGCGCGGGCGCGGCCCGGCGCGATCGGGACCGGCCGGCGGCCTGACCGGCGCGCGGCTAGCGCGTGACGAAGGCGTGCAGCAGGTCGCGCGCCGCCGCGCTGCTCCAGTCCTTGGCGCCGACCAGGCGCCCGACCAGCCGGCCCTCGCGATCGACGAAGTAGGCGGTCGGCGGGCCCCACACCCCGTACTGGCGCCCGGCGACGTCGCCGCTGGCGTCGAGCAGCACCGGCGACACGTAGCCGCGCTCGCTCGCGGTGCGCTTCACGAGGTCCGCGCTCTCACGGAAGCTGATCAGCAGCACCTCGAGGCCCTGCCCCTTCATCTCCTGGTACAGCCGGTTGACGGAAGGTAACTCCTCCCGACAGTCCGGTCACCAGGTGGCCCAGAAGAAGAGCAGGAGGGCCTTGCCCCGGTAGTCCTCGAGCCGCAGGGTGCGGCCGTCGAGCGTGGGCAGCGCGAAGGCGGGCGCGGGCTTGGGCGACTCGTACACCTGCACGCCCATCTTCTCCCAGACCGCCGGCGCGGCGGCGGTCTGCGCCGCCGCGACCGTGGTCCAGAGGGCCGCCGCGATCAGGCTCCCCGCGGCGATCTGTCGGATCATCAGACGCCGGACTCCTTGAGCGCCTTGAGCACCTCGGCCGGATCGAGCAGATCGAGCGGATTGGCCTCGACCTTGGTCCAGCGCACGACGCCGTTCTTGTCGATGATGTAGTAGGCGCGCTTGGCGTAGCGGTAGATCGGGCTCTTGTCGTCGGTGACCAGCGCATCGTAGGCGGGCAGCATCGAGCGGCGGAAGTCGGACAGCAGGAGGTAGTGCACGTTGTTCTGCTTGCCCCACGCTTCCAGGGTTGCGACGTGATCGGCACTGACGCCCACGACCTGGGCGCCCGCAGCTTCGAACTGGGGCAGGGCCCCCTCGAAGCTGAGTAGTTCCTTGGTTCAGGTGCCGGTGAACGCCTGAATGAACGTGAAGATGACCACTGGGCCCTTGGCGGTCAGGTCGGAAAGCTTGACCTGCTTGCCGCCGGGAGCCGCCAGGGTGAAGTCGGGCGCTTTCTGGCCGACTTCCAGCGCGGCGACCGGGGAGGCCAGGGCCAGACCGGTCAGCAGCAGGGCTACGACC
>DASZJM010000476.1:0-4023 GCA_035948165.1 Candidatus Methylomirabilota bacterium | reverse complement strand
GCCGGGGTCGAAGTGGCCGGCCCCATGCCCCAGACCTGGATGACGGTCTCCTCGTCCTTGGCGCCGTCGTAATGCACCTTGCCCGCGTAGTGGATCACGTAGGTGCCCGCGGGCGCGGGCACAGTGGCGTCGGGATCGAATCTCTCGCCGGTGCCCATCCACCAGGTGCCGGACAGCACCACGAAGAAGCGGTCGTTCGGATGGAAGTGCGGCCGGCTCATGTTGCCGGGGAGCCACTTGAGTCGGACGACGTACGGCCCGGGCTTGCCCGGATCGCCGAAGAGCACGGCCTGCTCGTTGGTGCCGGCCGCGTTCCGTACCCACTTGATCTCGGCCGGGGTCTTCCAGTCCACCGCGCTGCGATCGATGTCGGGCGCCCCGTAGCCCGCGGGCACGAACAGCAGTAGGGCGAGCACGCTAGGGGCGAGCACGCGGGTCGTCGTGAACATGTCGTCTCCTCGAGAGCGTGGGGGCCGGGAGCGCGAAGTGAGGGTATGATGCGCCAGTCATGGCCGAGACACCAGCCGACCCGCGGCCCATCGACCCGATCACCCGCCCGTTCGACGCGGTGGTCGCGCTGCCCGGCTCGAAGAGCTACTCGAACCGGGCCCTGCTGGTGGCCGCGCTGGCCCACGGCACCTCCGAGATCACCCAGGCGCTCTGGTCGGACGACACCCGCTACATGCAGGGCGCCCTCGAGGCCCTCGGCGTGCGCGTGCGGGGCGACGAGGCCGCGCACACCTTCGTGGTGGAGGGCGTGGACGGCCGCTTCCCGGCCACCGAGGCCACGCTCCAGATCGGCAACGCGGGCACCGCGGCGCGCTTCCTGACCGCCGCGGTCGCCCTCGGCGAGGGGACCTTCGTGGTCGACGGCTCGCCCGCGATGCGCAAGCGGCCAATCGAGCCGCTGCTGGAAGGCCTGCGGACGCTGGGGGTCGACGCGCGGAGCCGCGAGGGCACCGGCTGCCCGCCGGTGGTGGTGCGCGCGGCGGGCATCGCGGGCGGGACCGCGCGCATGCGTGGCGACATCTCGAGCCAGTACTTCAGCGCGCTCCTGCTCGCCGCGCCCTACGCGCGCCGCGACGTGGAGATCGAGGTGGAGGGCGAGCTGGTCTCGGCGCCCTACATCGCCATGACGCTCTCCACCATGGCCGCGTTCGGGGTGCGCGCGGAGCGCGAGGGCGACCGGCGCTTCCGGGTGCCCGCGGGCCAGCGCTACCTGGCGCGCGCCTACGCGGTCGAGCCGGACGCCTCCGGCGCCTCCTACTTCTTCGCGGCGGCCGCGGTCACCGGCAGCCGGGTGACCGTCCCGCGCTTGGGCCGCGCGTCGTCCCAGGGCGACCTCGGCCTCCTCGACGTGCTGGCCCGCATGGGCTGCGAGGTGACGATGGAGGACCAGTCGGTCACGTTGCGCGGTCCGGCCCGGCTCCGGGCGGTGGACGCGGACTTCACGCGCATGGGCGACGTGGCCACCACCCTGATGGCGATCGCCCCCTACGCGGATGGCCCGGTCACGGTGCGCGGGATCGCCCAGACCCACTTCGAGGAGAGCGACCGGCCGGTGGCCGCGGCCACCGAGCTGCGGCGCATGGGGCTGCAGGTGGAAAGCACCCACGACTCGGTGACCGTCCATCCCGGGACCCCGCGCCCCACCGACGTGCAGACCTACGACGACCACCGCATCGCGATGAGCTTCGCGGTGACCGGCCTGTGTGCGCCCGGCATCCGCATCGTCAACCCGGGCTGCGTGTCCAAGACCTTCCCCGAGTACTTCGACGTCCTGCGCGGGCTCTACGCCTAGCCCGAGAGGAGACTGCCATGCCCCGCATCGCCCCGATCACCGGCAAGTCCGACGTGCCCGCCCAGCACCACGCGGTGGTGGACGAGGTGGTGCGCGTCTTCGGCAACGTGCGCGGGCCGTTCAGCATGCTGCTGCACAGCCCCAAGCTGGCCGAGCGGCTGCTGCCCCTGGTCACCTTCTTCCGCGACGAGAGCGTGGTGGAGGGGCGGCTCCGCTCGGTGGCCATCCTGGCCGCGGTGCGCGAGCGCGAGGCGGCGTACGTGTGGTCGGCCCAGGTCGCGGCGGCCCGGCGCAACGGGGTGGCGGATCCCGTCATCGATCTCCTCCGCGCCAAGGGCGACCCGGCCGGGCTGCCCGCCGAGGAGCGCGAGATCGTGACCTACGTGCGGCAGCTCATGCGCACGAACCGCGTGGACCGGGCGGCGTTCGACGCGCTGGCCGCCCGGCGGGGCCCGCAGTGGCTCGTGGAGATGACCGCGGCCGCGAACTACTTCGCGATGCTCTCGGGCGTGGTCAACGCGCTCGAGGTGGAGGCGCCCCCGGACGGCGACAAGCTCCCCGTCTCCGCCTAGCTCACGCGGTGGCCAGCGCCTCGTAGATCGCGCGCTCGAAGCGGCCGTACAGCGCGAGCACCTGCCGGTCCGCGAAGGGCAGGACCTGGGTCATGATGAGCCCGGTCACGCGCCGGGTCCGGTCGAGCCAGTAGTAGGTGTTGAAGATGCCGCCCCAGCTCACGGTGCCCGCGCTGCGGCCGTTCGGCCCTGCGTCCACGTTGAGCATGAAGCCGAGCCCCCACCGGATCTGCGCCCCCGGGAAGAGATCGACGTCGTTCGACAGGGCTGGATTCTCCGTCTTCATGATGCCGGCCGGGATCGTGCCGGTATGGTTCTGCTCCATCAGGTCGACCGTCTCCGGGCGCAGCAGCCGCGCCCCGTTCCAGCTGCCGCGGTTCAGCAGCATCTGGAGGAACTGGAGGTAGTCGCGCCCGGTCGAGTAGAGTGGCCCGCCGCCCGACCAGAACTCGGCGGTGGTCGCGGGCGGCTCGAGCGGCTGCGGGATCAGCGAGCCGTCCGGCTGGCGCAGGTGGAGCCGCGCCTGGCGCGCCCGCTGCTCCGCGGTGGGGACGAATCCGCTGTCCTTCATGCCGAGCGGCGTGAAGATCCGGTCCCGGAAGTAGGCGTCGAGCGGCACGCCGCTCATGGCCTCCACCAGGCGGCCCACCCAGTCGGTGTTGATGCCGTACTCCCACTTCTCGCCCGGATCGAAGACGAGCGGCACGCGGATGGACGCCACCTGCCCGGTCGACCGCGCGGGCACCGCCGCGGCCTTGAGATAGCGCCCGACGTTCGGATCCCACATGTCGTAGCCGAAGCCGGCGGTGTGGGTCAGCAGGTGCCGCAAGGTGATCGGGCGCTTCGCGGGGCGCAGCCGGGGCGCGCCGGACCGATCGAAGCCCTCCAGCACCCGGGGCGAGCCGAGGGTCGGGTCGATGTCGGGCACCGGCTCCTCGAGCTTGAGCTTGCCCTGCTCGACGAGCTGCATCGCAGCGACCGAGGTGATGGCCTTGGTCATCGAGGCGATGCGGAAGACGCTGTCGAGCGTCATCGCGTCGGGCTGATCGAGCGCGCGCCGGCCCACCGCGCCCTCGTAGAGCAGGCCCTTGTCGGTGGCGGCCATCGCCACCACCCCGGCCACCTCCCGGGCGTCGACCGCCTGCCGGAGGACGGCGTCCACGGATGGCCGCGGCGTGGCGGCACTGCCCTGGGCGTGTACACGGCTCTGCATGATGGTCTCTCCGAGACCGACGGCGGCGGTGGCGGCGAGCACGGCGGCTCCCTTCAACACGTCGCGGCGGGATTGCGGGGTCGGCGTCATGGCCTCTTCCTCCCTCATCGGACGGTCAGAGCACGGAGCGCACGAGACCTCCGTCGACCAGGATGGTGGTCCCGGTGATGTAGCTCGACTTACCGGAGGCGAGGAACGCGACCAGGTGGGCCAGCTCCTTCGGCTCGCCGAGGCGGCCCACCGCGGTCTCGGCCGCGCGCTGGGCCAGCGCCTCCTCCATCGTGATGCCGAGCTGTTTGGCGCGCGCGCCCACGTTCGAGCGCATGCGCTCGCTCATGATCGAGCCGGGGCAGACGTTGTTGACGAGCACGCCGTCGCGCCCCACCTCGTCGGCCAGCGTCTTGGCGAAGGCGACCACGCCCATGCGGGTGACGCCG
>DASZJM010000475.1:0-1649 GCA_035948165.1 Candidatus Methylomirabilota bacterium | reverse complement strand
CGGCCCGCATCTGGACCAGGAGGTCGGTCCCTCCGGCCAGCACGCGCGCGTCCTTGGCGGAGGCCAGCAGGGCCACCGCCCCTTCCAGCGATTCCGGCGCCTCGTATCGCATCTGTGGGGTGTCTACCTCTCCTGTGGGGGGTCTCCCCTGTAGGGGTTTCTATGATCCGGCCGACATGATACCCCAACCGGCCCTACCCGTGTCAGGGCCGCCGGAGCTTCAGGTCCTCGTAGGGCGACATGTAAAACCCGGGGATGGCGTTGGCCATGATGTCGTCCACCCGGGGCCCCACCCCGATCGGGAAGCCCAGGTGGTAGACCGGCGCCTGGATGACCTGCTCCTGGAGGATGCGCTGGAGCTGGTGGAGCAGCGCCTCGCGCTTCTTGCGGTCGAGCTCGACGGTCTGGCGGCGGAACAGATCGTCCACCTCGGGGAGCGAGCCGAACGCAAACGCGCCGTTCTTGGTCACGAAGGACTCGAGCCGGGTCGCCGCGTTGCCGGAGACGCCGCTGATGGTGAGCACCACCCCGTGGAGCTTCTTCTCCCGCCACGAGGTCATGAACGCGCCACGCTCCATGGTGCGCATCCGGGTGCGGATCCCCACCGCCTGCAGCCAGCCCTGGATGGTCTCGCCCATGGAGTTGTAGGGCGGGAATGGGGTCAGATCGCCGGCGTCGAAGCCGTTGGGGTAGCCGGCCTCGGTCAGGAGCTGCCGGGCGCGGGCGGGATTATGAGGAGGCGGCTCCACCGACAGCGCGAACTCGAAGTCGCGCGGCACGGTGCTGCCGGTGGGTCGCGAGAGGCCGAGCGTCTCCGCCTCGTTCAGCGCCTGGCGGTCGAGGGCCAGGCTCGCGGCCTGCCGCACCCGCTTGTCGGCCCAGGGCGACTTGGGATCCCACTGGTCGGGGAAGTCGAGCCAGAAGATGCCGAGCAGCGGCGCGGCCAGCCGCATGCCCGGCGTTCGCTTGATGTCCTGCGCGGTGGGGCCGCTCAGCAGCATGGCCAGGTCCACCTCGCCACTCTTGAGCGCGGCCGCGCGCGAGGTCTCGTCCGGCAGGCTGCGGAAGACGATCCGTTTTATGGACGGTTGCTTCCGCCAGTAGCCGTCGAAGGCCTCCACCACCAGCTCCACGCCCGGGTTGAAGCTCACGAACTTGTACGGCCCCGCGCCGATCGGGGCCTTGCGATAGCCCTCCTCGCCCACCCGCTCGACGTACTTCTTGGGCACCACCCAGCCCGCGCTCGCCACGAAGGTGCCGTAGAACGCGGGGAAGTCGGGCCACGCCTCCTTGAACACGAAGCGCACCCGGTTGGGCGCGAGCACCTGGATCTCCTTCACGCCGTCCTTCAGCGCCCGGGCCCCGCCGCCGCGGTAGCGCTCGAAGGAGAACTTCACGTCCTCGGCGGTGACCGGGTCGCCGTTGTGGAACTTCGCCTTCCGCAGCGTGAACTCGGCCGAGGTCATGTCCTTCGCCATGGCCCACGACTCGGCCAGGCTCGACGCGGAGGCGTGGCCCCCGGTGGGGCGCAGCAGCCCGTCGTGGAGCGCGGCGAGCAGGAGATACGGCGTGATCGTGCTCTCGCCCTCCGCCGGGTCGAGCCAGCGGGTCACCGGGCTGAAGTGCATCGCGATGGTGAGCGTGCCCTC
>DASZJM010000474.1:0-2344 GCA_035948165.1 Candidatus Methylomirabilota bacterium | reverse complement strand
CCAGCCGGGGCGCGGGTCGAGCTTGCCGGCCCGGTAGTCGCGGACGTAGGCGCGCAGCATGTTGGACACGCCGTGGGTCTCGACCCCGCGCAGGTCGGTCATGGTCAGCACCTCGGCCGCGTCGGCCGCGTCCTCCGCGGTCACGCCCAGCTTCTCGAAGATCCGGGTCACCGTCTCGCGGAGAGCCGTCTCGGACACCCGGACCTGGTCCTTCTCCGGCACCTTGAAGCGCTCGAGGATCATGGGGTCGCTCCTCCCGCGGGGAATCCTAGCCGATTGCGTAGGCCCGCGGGCGTGCTAGATTTCCAGGCGGGAGGACTCCACCATGCTCGGACTGGGTTTGGCCTCGTCGCACGCCCCCATGATGTTCCAGAAGGCGCAGTACTGGCCCAAGGTGGTCGACCGGATCCCCAAGGTGGCGCGGGAGCACCTCCCGAAGAGCGCGCGGGACGAGATCGCGACGCCCAGCATCATCGAGGGCCACATCCAGAAGATCGAGTCCGCCTTCGCGGTGCTGCGCGATCAGGTCAAGGCCTACCGGCCGGACGTGCTGGTCATGATCGGTGACGACCAAGGCGACATGTTCGACGACGCCAACAACCCCACCTTCTCGGTCTACACCGGCGAGGAGCCGATCTGGGGGCGGAGCGCCCGGGACCCGATGACGACCCCGCCGCAGGAGCGGACCAAGCTGGTCTTCCCTCAGCACGCCGAGATGTCGCGCTACCTCCTGAAGGGCCTGATCAAGCGCGGCTTCGACGTCGCCAACGTGGGCAAGTTCGACCCGCGCGGCAACCCGACCCGGGGCGTCTCCCACATGGTCTCGAACCTGGTGCCCGAGGTGGACCCGGAGCTGCGCATCCCGCTGGTCTGCGTGTTCCTCAACGAGTACTTCCCGCCGCTGCCGAGTGCTGCGCGCTGCGCCCAGCTGGGTGCGGCCATCGGCCAGATCATGAACGAGCGGTCGGAGCGCATCGCCATCTACGCCTCGGGCGGGCTCTCCCACTTCCCGGGCATGTTCAACGCGGGCTGGATCGACCAGCCGCTCGACCGCTGGATCCTCGAGCGCCTGGAGCGTAACGACCTGGCCGCGCTCGAGCACCTCTTCACGTTCGACTCCGACGCGATGCGCTCGGGCACCGGCGAGGTGCGCGCGTGGATCAGCACCGCGGCGGCGATGAACCGCCCGGCCAAGATCGTGGAGTACACCGCGGCGCACTGCACCCAGACCGGCTGCGGCTTCGTCTACTGGCCGGCCGAGGAGCGCTAGCCCTCCCGTGACCGCCGCCGGCGCGCTCCCGCTCGCGCGCTACACCGTGCTCGACCTCACCCGGGCGCGGGCGGGCCCGACGTGCGTGCGCCAGCTCGTGGACTGGGGCGCCCGCGCGATCAAGATCGAGATGCCGGGCGGCCGCGCGGGCGACGGCATGGGCGGCGCGCGCCACGGCTTCGACTTCCAGAACCTCCACCGGGGCAAGGAGGCGCTGACCCTCAACCTGCGCGAGCCGGACGGAGTGGCCATCTTCAAGCGCCTCGCCGAGAAGGCCGACGTCGTGGTCGAGAACTACCGGCCCGACGTGAAGCGCCGGCTCGGCATCGACTACGAGAGCCTGCGCACGATCAATCCGCGGCTGATCTACGGCAGCATCTCCGGCTTCGGCCAGAGCGGGCCCTACCGCGACCGCCCCGGGGTCGACCAGATCGCGCAGGGCATGGGCGGGCTGATGTCGATCACCGGGCTGCCGGGGCAGGGGCCGGTGCGCGTGGGCATCCCGATCGCCGATCTCTGCTCGGGCATCCTGCTCGCCCAGGGGATCCTGGTGGCCCTCATCGAGCGCGAGTCCACCGGACAGGGGAAGTGGGTGCACACCTCGCTGCTCGAGGCGATGCTCTCGATGCTCGACTTCCAGGCCTCGCGCTGGCTCATGAGCCACGAGGTGCCGCCGCAGGCCGGCAACAACCACCCCACCGGGATCCCGACCGGCGTCTTCGAGACGAAGGACGGCCACATCAACATCGCGGCGGCAGGCGACGATCTCTACGACCGGCTCTGCCGGGCCATCGAGCGGCCGGACCTGCGCACCGATCCCCGCTTCGCCTCCGCGAAGGCGCGGTCGACCAATCGCGACCTCATGATGGAGGTCCTGATGCCGGTGACCCGGCAGAAGGACAGCGCGACGTGGATCCGCCTGCTGAACGAGGCGGGCGTGCCGTGCGGCCCCATCTACCGCATCGACGAGGCCTTCGCCGACCCGCAGGTGCAGCACCTCGAGATGGCCCAGCCGGTGCGCTCGCCCGCCCTCGGCGACATCACGATCCTCGGCCATCCGGTCTCGCACGGGGC
>DASZJM010000473.1:0-3170 GCA_035948165.1 Candidatus Methylomirabilota bacterium | reverse complement strand
GCGCCCGGCCGCGGACATCTCCTTGAAGGGGACGCCCGCGCGCCGGCGCGGGATGTAGTGCCAGTCGAGCCGCTGCGCGTCGCCGATCGCGAACACCGCGCGGCGCCTCGTGTCCGCGGGCAGCGCGCCCAGGAAGGCGAGCGCGGCGCCCGCCATGGCTGCGCGCGGCGCGTCGCCGGCTTCGAGGGATGCGGCGGGGACCGATGGGGCCGGCGGCGGGACGGGCGTCTGGCCGTGGGCGGATCGAGGCAGCGCCCCGGCCGCCGCGCTCGCGGCCAGCCCGTGGAGCAGGCGGCGGCGCGTCAGCCGGAAGCCGGGGGCGTGCCCCATGCCTCTACGAGTACTTGACGGTGCAGCCGTACGCGCGCGTGATCGGGGTCTTCACCGGCTGGCCGGTGCTGACCGACTCGAGCGCCGCGCGCACGTAGTTGCTGGCGCCGGTGACGTCGGCGCGGCGGGTGGTGGGCTTGTCGTCGATGGCGCCCGCGTAGACGAGCATGCCGGTCTTGTCGACCACGTACATGTGCGGCGTGTTGGTGGCGCCGTACATCCGCCCGACCACGCCGGGCTCGTCGAGCAGCACCGCGGTGGGTGCCGCCTTGCGCCTCGCGGTCAGCTCGTCGGCCTGCGCGGCGGTCACGTAGCCCTGCTCGCCCTTCGCCGAGGAGATCAGGGTGAGCCACACCACGCCTTGCCCGGTGGCCTCGCGCTGCAGCGCCTGCATGTTGCCGGTCTCGTAGTGCTTCCGCACGTAGGGGCACTCGTGGTTGGTCCACTCGAGGACCACGATCTTGCCCCTGTAGGAGGCGAGGCTCACCGGCGTGCCGTTGGTCGCGGGCGCGGTGAACAGGGGGGCGGGCTCGCCCACCTTGGCCTGGACCGCGGCGAGTGCGGCGCGCGGGCCCAGACGGGTGGCGACACCGGCCAGTAGAATTGCGGCGGACATGTGGCCGAGGAAGCGGCGGCGGGTCTGGAGCTCGGACATCGGATGGTCTCCTTTCGCTGGCGTCGGGCTCAGAGCTTCTCGATGGCCTCGATGAGGGCGCTCTCGCTGAGGATCTGCGGCAGGACGCGCGGCGGGGCCGGCGCGCGGCCGCCGCCGTAGAGGACGTAGAGCGGCACGCCGCTCCGCCCGAAGGACGCGAGCAGCGCGGCGATGTCGGGGCTCTTGCTGGTCCAGTCCGCCTTCAGATACACGACCCCGCGCCGGGCGAAGGCGTCGGTCACCGCGTGGGACTGGAGCGCCACGCGCTCGTTCACGAGGCACGTGATGCACCAGGCCGCAGTGAAGTTCACGAACACCGGAGTGCCCTGCGCGCGGAGCGCGGCCAGGCGCTCCGGGGTGAAGGACTCCCACGCGGCCCCCGCAGGGGCGCCGAGGACCGACGCCGCCGACGACGCGGACGGGCTCGTGCTCACGAGCGGCCCGAGCGCCATCGCCGCGGCCACGCAGCCCAGCGCGATGCCGGTGGCGGTGCGGCGCCAGGGCAGCGAACCGCTGCCGCGGGTCGCGTGATGGAGCCACGCGCCGAAGCCGATCAGCAGCAGGCCCAGCAGGACCAGGGCGACCCCGTCGGGTCCGGTCTGGCGGCTCACCACCCAGACGAGCCACGCCACGGAGGCGTAGAGCGGGAACGCCAGGCCCTGCTTGAGCCGCTCCATCCAGCCGCCGGGGCGCGGCAGCAGGCGGCGCCACGCCGGCATCAGGCTCAACGCCAGGAACGGCAGGGCCAGGCCCAGGGCGAGCGCCTCGAAGACCATCAGGGCGGCGACGGGCGGCTGCGTGAGCGCGTAGCCGACCGCCGCACCCATGAACGGCGCGGTGCAGGGAGTCGCCGCCACCGAGGCCAGCGCGCCGGTGAAGAACGAGCCCCGGTAGCCCGGCCGCGCGGCAAGCCCGTGGCCCATCCCGGTGACCCGCGTGCCGATGGTGAGGATCCCGGAGAGGCTCAGGCCGAGGGCGAAGAGCAGGTAGGCGAGTCCACCCACCACCAGCGGCGACTGGAGCTGGAAGCCCCAGCCGACCTCGGCCCCGCCCGCGCGCAGCGCGATCAGGGTAGAGGCGAGCACGGCGAACGCGGCGAGCACGCCGATCGTGTAGGCGAGCCCGTGGCGCCGCATCGACGCGGACGAGGTCTGCGCGTGGGAGACCAGGGCGATTGCCTTGACCGAGAGCACGGGTAGCACGCACGGCATGAGGTTCAGGATGAGCCCGCCGGCGAGCGCCAGCCCGATGGCCGCGGCCAGCGAGAGCGTCTGCGCCGCGCCCCCGGTCGGCCCGGCGGTGGCCCGGATTGCGAACGCCTGGGTCACGAGCCCCTGGTCGAGCCGCTCGCGCACCACCAGGACCCCGTCGAGATCGGTGGCGGTCGCGTCCGGCAGCGCGCCGCGCGCGGTCCGGAGCGTGATGCCGTGCTCGTCCACGGTGAGCGCCTGCGGAGCGGCGTGATCGATGACGCCCCAGCGCGAGGGGAAGAACCACGCCTCCGGCACGCGGTCGGGGCGGAGGCCCGGCGCGGCCACCGCCACGGTCACGGTCTCGGGGGTCGCGCGCAGCGTGGCGGGCCACGGGCTCGGGGCCGGCACCGCGGCGCGGGCCCGCTCGATGGCCGGGGCGGTCAGCGCGGGGGCGGGGCGGCCGGCGGCTACCGGCAGGGTCAGGGCCACGTCGGCCTCCTCCGGGATGCAGATCTTCTCGCACACCAGCCAGGAGACGTGGGCGCGCAGCGTGACCCGGCTCCCCGGCCGCACCTCCGCCGGCGCGGTGACGCGGGTCAGGAGGACGACCTCCTTCGTGTAGCCGTAGCTCATCGCCGGCCCCACCGGGAGCCGCTCCGGCTGCGGCCACACGATCGGCTCCGCGGCGAAGCCGGCCGGGAGCTTCCAGTCGAGGGTCGGCGCCTCGCCGGAGTCGCCCGGGTTGAGCCAGTAGGTGTGCCAGCCCGGTGCGATGCGCTGGCGGAGGCCGAGCCAGAGCGGCGCCCCGGGCTCGATCGACACGCCCTCGCTGATGAGGGCCACCGAGACCTTTGGAGGGCCGCTGGGCGGAGGGCCGCCCGGGCGCGGGGGGGCGGCGAGCGCGGGTCCGGCGAGGATCGCGACAAAGAGCGCGGCGGCGAGCAGGCGAATCGCCATCGCGGGGACGCCCGCTAGGACTGGGGCTTCACCTT
>DASZJM010000472.1:0-5995 GCA_035948165.1 Candidatus Methylomirabilota bacterium | reverse complement strand
GGCGGAGTATCGCCTGGAAGTCGACACCGCGATCGGCGACCACGGCACCTGGGCCTACGCGTTCCTGTGGTCGCGCGCCGGCACCATCTACGCCGGCTCCTCGGAGATCCAGAAGAACGTCATCGGCGAGCGCATCCTGGGCCTCCCCAAGGAAGCCCGGGCCGACCGCGTCGGAGGCGCCCGATGAACTTCTCGTTCAGCGAAGATCAGGTCCTGCTGCGCAACTCGGTCCGCGCGGCCCTGGACGAGCAGTGCACCGCGGCCCGCGTGCGCGCCCTGATGGACAACCCGCGCGGCTACGACGAGTCGCTCTGGAGCGAGATGGCCAAGCTCGGCTGGCTCGGCCTGCCCTTCCCCGAGGAGCAGGGCGGCGCCGGCCTCGGCCTGGTCGAGCTCTGCCTCGTGCTGGAGGAGATGGGCCGCGCCGCCTACCCCGGCCCCTACTTCACGAGCGTGGTGCTGGGTGGGCTCGGGCTGATGCTGGGCGGCAGCGCGGCCCAGAAGGAGCGGTGGCTGCCCGCCATCGCCTCCGGCCAGGCGCGCGCGACCGCGGCCCTGCTGGAGGACGGGCTCGATTGGGACCCGGCCGCCGCCGCGGCCACCGCCACCCGGTCCGGCGACGGCTGGCGCCTCACCGGGATCAAGCGCTTCGTGCCGTGGGCCCACGTGGCCGACGTGGTGCTGGTGCCGGCGCGCGCGCCCGAGGGCCTCTCGCTCTTCCTGGTCGACCCGCGCGGCGCGGGCGTGACGCTCGCGCCAATGGTCGGCATCGACCTCGGCAACCGCTGGTCGGAGCTGCGGCTGGCCGACGCGGCGGTGCCCGCCGACGCGCTGGTGGGCCCCGCGGGCGACGCGGGCCCGGTGCTGGACGCGCTCCTGCGTCGCGCCGCGGTGGGCGCCTCCGCCGAGATGCTGGGGGCGGCGCGCCGCTGCCTCGACATGAGCGTGGGCTACGCCAAGGTGCGCGAGCAGTTCGGCCAGCTCATCGGCTCGTTCCAGGCCATCCGCCATCGCTGCGCGGAGATGCTCATGGAGGTAGAGAACTCGCATTCCGCGGTCTACTACGCGGCGTGGGCGCTGACCGCCGGTGCGGAGGACGCGCCGATGGCCGCGTCGATCTGCAAGTCGTACGTGAGCGAGTCGGTCCGCAAGGTCTGCGGCGACGCGATCCAGGTCCACGGCGGCATCGGCTTCACCTGGGAGTACGACCTGCACCTCTACTTCAAGCGCGCCAAGTCGCTCGAGCCCCTCTACGGCGACGCGGCCCACCACCGCGAGCAGATCGTCCGGGGCATCACCGGCGCATGACTCCCTCCGAACAGCCCCCTCACCCCACCCCGCTCCCCCAGAGGGGGAGAGGGCAGGGTGAGGGGGGTCCGCTCGAGGGCGTCAAGGTCGTAGACCTCACCTCGTACATCGCCGGCTCCTACGGGGCCATGATGCTGGCCGACCTCGGCGCCGACGTGGTCAAGGTCGAGGCGATCGAGGGCGACTCCTTCCGCGAACTGAGCGGCTTCTACGGCTGGAACCGCGGCAAGCGCTCCCTCGCGGTCAACCTGAAGGAGCCCGACGGCCGCGCCATCGTCCACCGCCTGGCCCAGCACGCCGACGTGGTCATGGAGAACATGCGTCCCGGAGTGGTGGAGCGCCTCGGCGTCGACTACGAGACGCTTCGCGCCATCAACCCGCGGCTCATCTACTCCACCGTGACCGCGTTCGGATCCGACGGCCCGTACAAGGACCGCCCCGGCTTCGACCCGTTGCTGCAGGCGATGGGCGGCCTCATGACGCTCCAAGGCTTCGGAGAGGCGCCCCAGTACCTGCGCATCGCCCCCACCGACTACTACTGCGCGGCGCTGGCCTGCCAGGCGATCCTGGCCGCGCTCTTCGTGCGCGAGCGCACCGGGCGAGGCCAGCGCGTGCAGACCTCGCTGCTGCAGGCGGTGCTCGCGCTGCAGTCGGGCCTCGTCGTCGACTACCCGGGCCACGAAGTCGTCTACCGCAACACCCCCACCTACCGGCTCTACCAGGCAGGTGACGGCGAATCGTTCTTCCTCGCGGTCGGCAACCAGTCGTTCTGGGTGAAGCTCTGCAAGGTAGTCGGCCGCGAGGATCTGGCCCAGGACCCGCGCTTCGGCTCCTGGGTGGCCCGCCGTGACCACGCGGAGGCCCTGATGCCG
The DNA here is from genome assembly GCA_035948165.1 of Candidatus Methylomirabilota bacterium. GTDB lineage: Bacteria > Methylomirabilota > Methylomirabilia > Rokubacteriales > CSP1-6 > CAMLFJ01. The sequence continues at coordinate 3,815 of DASZJM010000472.1, read as the reverse complement.
CTGCTGGAGAGCGCGTTCGCTTCCAGGCCGGCCGCGGAGTGGGTGCGGATCCTCACCGACAACGACATCCCGGCCGCCCTGACGCAGTCGCTCCAGCAGTTCATGCGCGACCCGGCCGTGCTCCACCACAAGATGGTCGTCCAGTACGATCACCCCGAGCTGGGCCCGCTCTCTCTGATGGGCCAGCCGCTGCGCTTCTCCGACACGCAGGCCCCCGACGCCGGCCCGCCGCCCACTCTCGGCCAGCACACCGCCCAGGTGCTGCGTCAGGCGGGCTACGCCGACCACGAGATCGCCGACCTGCGCCGCCGCGGCGTGGTGGCCGGCAAGGACTCCGCCCCATGAGCGACGCGACCACGTACGAAGCGATCCGCTACGAGCAGGCCGACGGGGTGGCCACCGTGACCCTGAACCGGCCCGACGTGCACAACGCGATGAACCAGGCGATGCGCCACGAGCTGCTCGAGGTGTTCACGCGCCTGCGGGGCGACGACTCCGTGCGCGCGGTGGTGGTGACCGGCGCGGGGGAGAAGGCCTTCTCCGCGGGCGCGGACATCCGCGAGTTCCTCCAGCCGCCGGTGCCGACCCAGTTCCGCGAGGCCCGCCGTCGCGTGGACTTCCGGCGCGAGATGGAGCGGTGTCCCCAGCCCATCATCGCCGCGATCCGCGGCTACGCTTTCGGGGGCGGGCTCGAGATGGCGCTCGCCTGCGACATCCGCATCGCGGCCGAGGACGCGCAGCTCGGGCTCACCGAGATCAACCTCGCCATCATCCCGGGCGGCGGCGGCACCCAGCGGCTGCCGCGCCTCGTGGGCCGCGGCAAGGCCCTCGAGATGATCATGACCGGCATGCGCATCCCCGCCGCCGAGGCCTTGCGCATCGGGCTGGTGGAACGCGTGGTGCCGGTCGCCGAGCTGCCGTCGGCCGCGCAGGCGCTGGCCCGCACGCTCGCCGAGAAGGCGCCGGTGGCGCTGCGCTACGCCAAGGAGGCGGTGGTGGGCGGCCTCGGCCTGCCGCTCGAGGACGGGATCCGCCTCGAGAACGATCTGGCCACCCTGCTCCGCACCACCGAGGACCGCGTCGAGGGCGCCAAGGCCTTCGTCGAGAAGCGCAAGCCCCGCTGGACCGGCCGCTAGTTCTCCCTCCCCGTCAGGGGAGAGGGCAGGGTGAGGGGTGGTCTTGCCTACCGCGGGGTGTCGCCCGCCAGCGTCACGCGGTGCATGAGGCGCTTGAACCCGGCGTAGTCGTTGACCGCGTTGTGCTGGGCGCAGCGGTTGTCCCAGAACGCGATCGAGCCCGGCTCCCAGCGGAAGCGACAGCAGAGCTCCGGCCGCACCTGCTGCGCGAAGAGATACTCGAGCAGCGGCCGGCTCTCCTCCTCGCTCCAGCCCCGGAAATTCGCGGTGTGCCCGTGGTTCACGTACAGGGCCTTCCGGCCCGTCTCCGGATGCGTGCGCACCGCGGGGTGCTCGCTCACCAGCACCTTCATCTCCACGCCCGCCGCGCGCAGCCGGTCCTCGCGCGTCTTCGACGCGTCGGCCTTGGTGGACGTGTTCACCGCCACGAGCCCGTCGAGCGTCCGCCGCAGCCCGTCCGACAGCGTCTCGTAGGCCAGGTACTGGTTGGCGAAGATGGTGTCGCCCCCGTAGGGCGGCAGCTCCACCGCGTAGAGCATGCTCGCCATCGGCGGCTCGGCGAGATAGGTGGTGTCGGTGTGCCACACCCCGCCGAAGTTCACCTTCTCCTCGGCGAGCTTGAGCACCGGGGTGATCAGCGGACACTCGGGCAGGCCCTTGAGCTGCGGGTACTCCATCGGCGTCCCGAAGCGGCCCGCGAAGGCGAGCTGCTCGTGCGGCGCCAGCTTCTGGTCACGGAAGAAGATCACCAGGTGGTCGAGGAGCGCCTGCCGGATCTCCGCGATCACCGCCGCGTCGAGGGCCGCGGCCACGTTGACCCCGCGGACCTCGGCGCCCAGCGCCCCGCTCACCGGCACCACCTCGATGTGACGATACGTCCGGGCCTCGTTGCGCGGCATGGCGCCCCTCCTGAGCGAATTATAGCGAATCGAAGTGCTCGCGCATGCGGAGGCGCAGCGCCGCGTCGGGCACCGCCCCCGCCATCGCGCCCAGGTTGTCGGCCGCGTGCCGGGGATTGCGAGTGCCCGGGATCACGCAGGTCACCGCGGGGTGGCCCAGGATCCACTTGAGGAAGAACTGGGCCCAGCTCGCGCAGCCCGCCGCCTGCGCCCACTCCGGCACCACCTTGCCCTTCACGCGCCCGAACAGGGCGCCCTCCGCGAACGGACGGTTCACGATCACCGCGACGCGCGCGTCGGCGGCGGCGGCGAGCAGGCGCGCCTCCGCCTCGGGCTCCGCCAGCGAGTAGTTCACCTGCACGAAGTCGACGTCGCCCCGGCGCACCAGCCGCTCCAGCGCGGCGTGCCCGCCCGCGTGATAGTGGGTGATGCCGACGTAGCGCACGCGCCCCGCCTTCTTCCACTCGGCGAGCGTGGCCAGGTGCGTCTCCACGTCGACCAGGTTGTGCACCTGCATGAGGTCGAGCCGCTCGACGCGCAGCTTCCGCATCGAGTCCTCCATCTGCCGGATGCCCGCCTGCTTGCCGCTCGTCCACACCTTGGTGGCGACGAAGAGCTTCGCCCCCACGCCCAGCTCGGCCGCGAGCTGCCCGGTGACGGTCTCGGAGGAGCCGTACATCGGCGAGCTGTCGATCACCCGCCCCCCGCCGTCCACGAAGACCCGCAGGGTCTCACGCGCCTGCCCGAGCTCACGCGCGTCGCCCGCCACGTCGAACACCTGCCACGTCCCGAGGCCCACCGCGGGGAGCCGCTCGCCGGTCCGCGGCACCGGCCGCTCCAGCATCCCCTGCCCGCGCGCCGGCGGGCTCACCAGCAGGCCTCCCAGCGCCCCCGCCCCGAGCCGCAGGATCTCGCGCCGCGACCGCACACTCACGCGCTCCGATCGGCGAGGGCCGCGATCATGGCGGCGACCTGCTCGGCGTGGGTCGAGGTCAGCGCGTGGGTGGCGGAGTCGATCCGCTCGAGCTGCGCCTTCGGGATGTTCGCGGCGAGCGCCTCCACGATCTTCACCATGATCTCCGGGCTGCGGCCCCCGTAGGCCACCAGCGTCGGCATCGCGAGGCGCCGGAGCGTCTCCACCGGATACGCGTCGCGGAAGGTGGCGGTCACGTCGTCGATGTTGTTGCTCGTGTAGCTCACCAGGTACTCGCGCGCCGGCTCGGGCATGCGATCGAACGCGCCCGCCCCGAACCAGTAGTCGATCATGGCGCGCACCGCGAGGCGATCGCCGGCCTCGTGCGCGGCGCGGTAGCGCGCGAAGAACGCCTCGGTGGAGGCGAAGGCCTCGGCCTCCCCCACCGCGGCGAGCAGGGGCATCGCGACCGGCTCGAACAGGGCGAGCGCGCCCGGCTTCACGGTGCCCCGCCGCGCGAGCAGCAGCGCCAGCACGCCGCCGTAGGAGTGGCCGGCCAGCACCGCGGGGGGCTCCATGCCGTCGAGCAGCGCCTCGATCAGCCGCGCCGCGTGCCCGTTGTCGGGCGGCAGGCCCGGCGGCCGCCGCGTGGTCGCCCCGTAGCCGGGCAGATTCGGCGCGATCACCCGGAAGCGCGGCGCGAGCCGCTCGGTCACCGGCTGCCAGGCCCGGCCGCTCCCAGGCGAGCCGTGGATCAGGACCACGAGCGGCCCGCGGCCGGTGTCCTCGTAGGCGATCGAGTCGCGCTCCCCCACCGGAAGCGTCGGCATCGCCGCCTACCGCGCGACGGTCATCGCGCGCTCCCGC
>DASZJM010000471.1:0-9099 GCA_035948165.1 Candidatus Methylomirabilota bacterium | reverse complement strand
CGGCGGCGCTGGCCATCCCGGGGGTGATCGCGGTGCTCACCGGGGAGGACGCCGTCGCCGACCGGATGAAGCCCCTCACCCATAGCCCGATGCCGGGGAATCCTCACGAGGAGATGGTCCGGCCCGGTGACGTGGCTTTCATCGCCCCGCACCCGCCGATCCCGGCCGACCGCGTGCGCTTCGCGGGTGAGGTGGTGGCCATGGTCATTGCCGAGACGCCCGCGGCCGCGCGGGACGGCGCCGAGTGCATCGCCGTGGACTGGGGGCCGCTGCGCGCGGTGACGGGCAGCATCAGCGCCGCCGCGCCCGATGCACCCCTGCTCTATGAGGACATCGCGTCCAACGTCTGCGTGGATGCCAAGGCCGGCGATGACATAGCCGTGGACGCCGCCTTCGGGCGCGCGGCCCACGTCGTGCGCCTTGAGACCTGGGTGCACCGTGTCACGGGCGTGCCGATGGAACCGCGCGCCGCGGTCGGGGTCTGGGACCCGGCGAGTGGCCGCTACACCGTCCACGCGGGCGCCGGCGGTCTCGGGCGCACCCAGACCGGCGTGGCGGGAGCCCTCGGCGTCCCGGAGCGCGCGGTGCGCGTGATGGCGCGCGACGTCGGCGGGAATTTCGGGACGCGCAACAGCTGCTATCCCGAGTTTGCACTGGTGGCTTGGGCGGCGCGACGCGAGGGGCGCCCCGTCAAGTGGACGAGTGAGCGCCGGGAGGCATTCCTCGCCGACTACCACGGCCGTGACCTCGCGGTGCGCGCCGAGCTGGCGCTAGACAGCGAGGGCCACTTCCTCGCGCTTCGCGCCACGAACACCAGCAACTTGGGCGCGCACGCCGTCTCGTTCCACCCGCTCAACAAGGGCATGGCGCTGACGGGCACGGTCTACCGCGTTCCTACCGTCTCGATCCGCGGTCGCGCCGTGGTCACCAACACCTCGCCGACCACGCCGTACCGGAGCGCGGGACGCCCCGAAATCATGTTCGTGATGGAGCGCCTGATCGACCTCGCCGCGCGCCGGCACGGCTTCGATCGACTTGATCTGCGACGGAAGAACCTCGTGGCGGCGAGCGCTATGCCGTACCGAAATGCCGTTGGCACGCTCTACGATAGCGGCGACTACCTGGCCGCCTTCGATCGGGCAGTGGCCCTCGCGGATTGGGCGGGGTTCGAGGCGCGTCGCGCCGAGGCACGCGGGCGCGGCCGCTATCGCGGGATCGGCGTAGCAAGCTACATCGAGCTGAACACCGGCTTCCCCCGGGAGCGGGCGCATATCACGGTGCGGCCGGATGAATCGGTCGACGTGGTGCTGGGGACGCTCTCGTCCGGCCAGGGGCACGCGACCACCTTCGCGCAGCTCGTCGTGGAATGGCTCGGGGTGGAGCTGTCCCAGGTGCAGCTGGTCACGGGCGATACCGACGTCACCGTCGTTGGCGGCGGCGCGCATTCCGCGCGCGCCCTGCGACTCGCCGCGGTAGTGATGGCGACAGCGTCGGATCAGATCGTGACCAAGGGTCGGCGGCTCGCCGCATGGCTGCTGGAGGCCGCGGAGGCCGACGTCGAGTTCGCGGCGCGCCGGTTCAGGGTAAAAGGCACGGACCGCTCGGTCGACCTGTTCGAGGTGGCCGCCGCAGCGCTACGGCATGATGTGCCCGAGAGCTGCCGGGGGCCACTCGACGGCCTGAGCGACGAGACGATGCCGGTGCCGTCCTTTCCCTATGGCACGGCGGTATGCGAGGTCGAGGTGGATCCCGAGACGGGCGTGGTCGAGATCGTCCGCTATACGAGCGTGGACGACTGTGGCCGGGCGGTCAATCCGATGATCCTGCACGGCCAGACGCACGGCGGCATCGCGCAGGGGGTGGGGCAGGCACTCTGGGAGGCGTGCGCGTACGACGCGGAGAGCGGCCAGCTCCTGTCCTCCACGCTGATGGAGTATGCGCTACCCCGCGCGGACATGCTGCCGTCGTTCACGACAGAGATCAGCGAGGTTCCTTCGACGTCCCATCCCCTCGGGCTGCGCGGCGGCGGCGAGGGGGGCACGACGCCCGCGCTCGGCGCGGTGGTGAACGCGATCTGCGACGCGCTGGCCGATCTCGGCGTCGAGCACCTCGAGATGCCGGCGACGCCCGAACGAGTCTGGCGGGCGATCCAGGCTGCGCAGCGCTCGCGCCGACCACCTTACGGCTGCTCGTAGAAGCGGGCCGCCAAGTCCGGCTCCTTCAGAGGTGTCCCTCTCTGTTTCCGGTCGTCTTGACCGGAGTATAGTCGCTGGGGTAGTCAAATGGGGTCTGTACCCGGGACCGGGGCCCCGGAGAAGAGGGACAGAGCCATGGACGACAAGGTGACCCTGCTGAGCCGGCCGCTCACGCGACGCAGTCTTCTCCGGGGCAGTCTGACGGTCCTCGCCGGTTCGGCGGCGTTCGTCGGTCGGCCGGCGGCCGTCCCTGCCCAGGCGGCGTCGCCGGTAGCGCTCCAGCTCGGGTGGTTCGCCAATGCGCAGATGGCCGGTGACTTCACCGCGATCGGGAAGGGCTACTTCAAGGAGGTCGGTCTCGACGTGAACATCGTGCCCGGGGGACCGTCCATCGATCCCGTGGGCGTGGTGGCAAGCGGCTCGGCGCTCATCGGGAACGTCGCGTCCATCGGCGTGCTCGTCAGCGGCCGCAGCCGCGGCGTGCCGCTCAAGGCATTCGCCACTGCGTTCCAGCGCCACCCCTTTGCGTTCTTCTTCCTCCGCGACTCTGGCATCAAGACGCCGGCGGACTTTGCCGGCAAGACCATCGGAATCCAGGGCACGGCGCGGCCGCTGCTCGACGCGGTACTGGCCAAGTACCAGGTGCCGCGTGACAAGGTGAACGTCATCATCATCGGGGGTACAACAACCCCGCTTCTCACCAAGCAGGCCGACGTCGTCACCGGCTGGGTCATCAACTACGCGCAGAATCTCCCCATCGAGGGCAAGAGCAGCCACTTCCTCCTGTGGGATTTGGGGATCCGGATGTACGCGTACACCTACTTCACGACCGACCAGGTTTACAACACGAAGAAGGACGTGCTCACGCGCTATGTCGCGGCGGCCGCCAAGGGGTGGCTCTACGCCAAGGATCATCCCGAAGAGGCGGTCGACTACGTGCTGAAGAGCGCGAGCGGGCTCGAGCGGGACATGGAAGTGCCCACCTGGAAGGTCAGTATCCCGTACATCTCCTCCCCGGCCACCCAGCAACAGGGATGGGGATACATGGATCCCCAGGTGTGGGGCAGCCTCTCCGACACTTACGCTTCACTCGACCAGATTCCGCGGAAGGTGACGCCCGACGAGATCATGAGCAACGAGATCGTGCTGGCCGCAAAGACACCCAAGTTCTGACCTTGGCGACGGTCGACATCGCTTGCCGCGCTGTCTCGATGGTGTTCGGCACGGCCGGCGGTCCCGTGCCGGCGCTGGGCGACGTCACCCTCGACGTCGCGCGTGGTGAGTTCGCGGCCCTGATCGGCCCGTCGGGCTGCGGGAAGTCGACGCTCCTGCGCCTGATCGCCGACGTCCTGCAGCCCACGGGTGGGACGATCGAAGTCCGGGGCGGTCCGCCGATGCGGGCGCGCCTGGCGCGCGAATTCGGCTTCGTCTTCCAGCACGCCGGCCTCCTGCCCTGGCGCGACGCCCTCGCCAACGTTTCGCTGCCCCTCGAAGTGGGCGCGTGGGGACGCCGGCACATGTCGCCCCACCGTCCGGAAGCGCTGCTGGAACTGGTCGGCCTGAAGGGCTTTGCGCACGCGTTCCCGCGGCAGCTCTCGGGGGGGATGCAACAGCGTGTCTCCATCGCACGCGCCCTCGTGACGGGACCGTCAATACTCTTGATGGACGAGCCGTTCGGCGCGCTCGACGAGATCACGCGCGATCACCTGAACCAGGAGCTGCTCCGCATCTGGGCCGCCACCGGCACCACGATCATTTTCGTCACCCACAGCATTCCCGAGGCGGTCTACCTTTCCAACCGCGTTTTCGTGTTCGCGCCGCGGCCGGGCCGCGTGACCGAGGAGGTCCGTATCGATCTCCCCTCCCCGCGCGATCCCGCCGTCAAGGACACACCCGAGTTCGGCCGGTACACGGCGGCGCTGCGACGCGCGCTCGCCGCGAGCGAATGATCGTGTCCGCCGCCGGGCCATCGTACCCGAATGTCCTGCGCCGAGGGACACCATGATCGCGACGACAGCGGCGAGAGGCGTGACCACCGGCGGCGCGGTGCCGGCGGGACCGACCCGCCGGCCCGGTGGCGCCGTGCTGCTTCGGCGCCTGCTGCTCCCGCTTCTGGTGATCGCTCTGCTCATTGTCGCGTGGGACGTGGCGATCCGCGTGCTTGCCATCCCTGCCTATGTGATCCCGGCGCCGGCCGCGGTCGGGCAGGCTCTGGTCAAGGAGCGGGCCCGCCTTCTCGAGAACGCGATCCCGACGATTCTCGAGAGCCTCGGCGGCTTCGCCCTCGGCAACCTCGTTGCCATCGCCGGCGCAATTGTTTTCGTTCACAACAAGACGCTCGAGCGGGCGTTATATCCGGTCGCGGTGGCCGTCCGCACCCTGCCCATCGTGGCGATCGCGCCCATCTTCGTGCTGATGCTGGGCAACAGCTACGCACCCAAGATCGCGATCGCGGCCCTGATCACGTTCTTTCCCACGCTGGTCAACATGGTTGAGGGGCTCGAGTCGGCGGATCCGCAGGCGCTCGAGCTCATGCACGTGCTCTCAGCCAGTAAGACCGAGACCTTCCGCTACGTCCGCTGGCCATCCTCGCTGCCGTACCTCTTCTCGGCGATGCGCATCGCCTCGACCTCGAGCGTGCTGGGCGCGCTCGTCGCGGAGTGGATCGGGACGAACAAGGGGCTCGGCTACCTGATCGTGCTGACGACCTACGATTTTCGGACCGCGCTCCTGTACGCGGCCATGGTGGTAACATCGGCCATCGCGCTCGCCTTCTTCTTCCTGGTGAGCGTGCTCGAATGGCTCCTGGTGCGCTGGGAGCGCTGAGGTCAGAGGAGGGGGCGATATGCAGACGGTGACCGAGCCGAGCCGGCAGACGCCGGTGGTGGTCGAGACCGATGTGTTGGTGGTGGGGGGCGGGCCGGCGGGCCAGGCGGCCGCGGTGGCCGCCGCACGCGCCGGCGCCGAGGTGACGCTGCTAGAGCGCTACGGGTACCTGGGCGGCCTCGCCTCGGGCGGCATGGTCCTGGTGCTCGACGACATGTGCGCCGAACGAGAGGTGTCGGTCGGGGGACTTGCGCTTGAGATCGTGGAGCGCATGCGACGGATCGGTGCGTGTGTGGCCCCTCCGATGGAGGACTGCTTCCGCAACGAGTCCGAGGTGCGGGACCGCTGGGTCCGGTGGGGGTTCGAGGAGCTCTACGCCCGGCGGAAGCCAAAGCCCATCGTATACGCGGCCTCCTTCGATCCCGAGGGCTGGAAGCAGGTGTCGCAGGAGATGGCGCTCGAGGCTGGCGTGCAGCTGCGCTTCCACTCCTGGTTTTCGAGTGCGCTAGTCGAGGATGGCGCGGTGCGGGGGGTGATCGCGGAGACCAAGGCTGGCCGCCAGGCCATTCGGGGCCGGGTGGTGGTCGACGCCACCGGCGACGGCGACGTCTTCGGCAGCGCGGGCGCGCCGGGCGTGCACGGCTCGTACATCATGACCCTGGTGCACCGGCTTGCCGGCGTGGACACCGACGCCGCGCTGCAGTTCGAGCGCCGGGATCCCGAAGCGGCCCATCGGCTCGACACCGAGGTGAAGCGCATGCTGGGCGGCGCCTGGGACATGTGGTGGCTACTGACGCCGCGGCCCGGTGTCGTGTGGTGCAACTGCCCGCACATCCCGGGCTACGATGGGCTCAAGCCCGAGCATCTCACCCACATCGAGATCGAGTCGCGGCGCCGTTTCCTAAAGGTGATCGATTTCGTCCGGGTAAACTACCCGGGCTTCGAGCGCGCCTACATTCTCGACGCGGCTCCGCAGGTGGGCGTACGCCAGACGCGCCTGCTCGAGGGGGAGTACGTGGTGACCAAAGAGGACGTGCTCGAGCGCCGCACCTTCCCCGACGTGGTGGCGCGCGGTCGCGACTACTTCACGCCCTACCGGAGCCTGCTGCCCCGGCACGTCGAGGGCCTACTGGTGGCGGGCCGCTGCTACTCCGCGACCTCGGAGGCGCAGCGGATCAGCCGGGAGATCCCGCCGCTCATGGTGATGGGGGAGGCGGCGGGGACAGCGGCCGCGCTGAGCCTCGAAGCGGGCGTGACCCCGCGGCGGGTGGACGTGCCGACTCTGCAGAAACGGCTCATCGCGCAAGGCGTGAACCTCGGCGCCCCGCTGGCAGTGGCCTGAGCGGTATGGAGTTCGCCCGCGTCGAGCGCGACGGGCATCTGCTCGTCGTCACCATTGACCGCCCGCGGGCGATGAACGCGCTCCACCGCGCCGCCTCCGACGAGTTGGACGAGGTGTGGACGCGCTTCGAGGCCGACCCCGACCTGCGGGTGGCCATCCTCACCGGTGCCGGCGATCGCTCGTTCTCGGCCGGCTACGACATGCGCGAGCCGGCGCCGCCGGGTGAGGAGCGCGGCGACGGGTTCCTCGCCCACCGGCACCCGCGCGGGCTGGGCGGGCTCACGCTGCGCTACGGGATGTCGAAGCCGCTGATCGCGGCAGTGAATGGGTTTGCGCTCGGCGGTGGGCTCGAGCTGGCCCTCGCCTGCGACGTCATCGTGGCCGCCGAGCACGCCGAGTTCGGCTTCCCCGAGCCGCGGGTCGGGCGCATGGCCCTCGAGGGCGGCATGCACCGGCTGGCTCGGCACATCCCGCTCAAGATAGCCATGGGTATGCTGCTGACCGGGCGGCGCATCTCCGCGCCCGAGGCCTATCGGCTGGGCCTCGCCAATGAGGTGGTGGCGCTCGCCGAGTTGCTGCCGGCCGCGCGGCGGTGGGCGGCCGAGATGCTGCAGTGTGCACCGCTGTCGGTGCAGGCCACCAAGGAAGCGGTGACAGCGGGCCTCGACCTGCCCCTGCCGACCGCGGTGACGCTGATCCCGCCGACGATGGCGCGGGCCCTGGTCTCGGACGACCAGGTGGAGGGCGTCGACGCGTTCCGCGAGAAGCGGCCGCCGCGATGGTCGGGGCGATGACGAGCGAGCTCCCACTCGCGGGCGTCACGGTGCTCGACTTCACGCAGGTCGAGCTGGGGCCCTGCGCCACGCAGGTGCTAGGCGATTTCGGGGCCGACGTCATCAAGATCGAGCGCCCCGGTGCCGGAGATCTCGCGCGCGTGCACATGAGGCACCCGAGCGGCGAGAGCGCTATCTTCTGGAGCCTCAATCGCAACAAGCGCAGCGTGGCGATCGACATGCGCGCGCCCGTCGGGCGCGAGGTCATCCTTCGCCTAGCCCGGAAGGCCGACGTGCTCGTCCACAACTTCCGGCCGGGCGTCATGGAGCGGCTGGGTTTCGGGGCCGCCGAGCTGCGCGTGATCAACCCCCGGCTGATCTACGCCTTCGGGAGCGGCTACGGGCCGACGGGGCCCTACCGCGATAAGGGCGGGCAGGACGTCCTGGCCCAGGCGATGAGCGGCATCGCCTCTCGACGCGCGGAGCCCGACGCGCCCCCCGAGCCGAGCGCGACTCCGATCGCGGATTTCACAGGGGGGATGCTGCTCGTGCAGGCGATCCTCCTAGCGCTCCTGGCACGGGCGCGCACCGGTCAGGGCCAGGTCGTCCATGTCTCGTTGCTGGATGGCATGCTCGCCATGCAGCTGCAGGAAGCGGCGGTGTGGCTCAATCTGGGCGAGCGCCTGAACTGGGGCGCATTTCCGCTGTCCGGCACTTTCGCGACGCGCGACGGCCACATCGTCATGGTCGGTGCGTTCAAACAGAATCCGCTCCAGGAGATCTGCCGGGGTCTCGGCATCGAGGACCTCTCGGCTGATCCCCGCTACGCGACCCACGACGCGCAGGTCGCGCACCGGGACGAGCTGCAGGCTCGATGGCGCCAGGAATTCGCCGCGCGCACGACGAAGCAGGCCGTGGACGCGCTCGAGGCGGTGGACATCCTGTGCGCCCGCGTGAACTCCATCGAGACGGCGCTGGCCGATCCCCAGGTGGCCAGCAACGAAATGATCGTCGAGATGCATCATCCCGCGGTGGGCGCCATCAAGGCGGTGGGAATCCCGGTGAAGCTCGAGGGTACACCTGGATCGGTGCGCCGAGCGCCGCCGCGCCTGGGCGAGCACACGCGCGAGGTGCTCGCTGAGCTGGGATTCTCCGAGGAAGAGATCGGCGCGCTCGGTGGCCCACCCTCATAGCGGGAGTGAGAGCTTCCTGACACGTCTCACAATCCATGACAAGGAGGAGGAACGCATGGCGCGCACGGCGATTCAACCCGTCGACATGGCAGATCCCCGGCCCCGCTACACTCATGGCTGGCGCGTCGGCAATTCGGTCTACGTCGCGGGTCAGCTTGCGCTCGACAAGGACGGCAATCTCGTCGGGCCGAACGACATCCGCGCTCAGAGCCGCCGTGTCCTCGAGAACATGCGCCGCGTCCTCGAAACCGCTGGCGCCGGCCTCGGGGATGTCGTGAAGATCACCGTGTTCGTCACCGACATCCGCTATCGGGAAGGCTACGGCGAGGTCCGTCAGGAGTTCTTCGCCGCTAACCCGCCTGCCAGTACCCTGGTGCAGGTGGCCTGTCTCGCCATCTCGGGCGCGCTGATCGAAATCGAAGCCGTGGCCGTGATCGAGTGACGGCACGAAGAAACCTAGGTGGCTTTCGTGGACGAGTCAGGAGAGATTCGGTCTGGCTCTCCCGTCATAGTTGGTCGGTGGTGTCGTCATCTTCATCGCGGTCCGGATCATGCGGTCCAGGGTCATGCGCTTCTGGCTACCTTCACAGCCAGAACTAGGGCCAAGGCGCCCAGAGGGTCCAGATGAATGAGTCGTCGTCGAGATGCTCTTGCATCGCCTCGAGCTGATCACTCTCCAGGCGCTTTTCGAGCGCGAGCTGGTACTGCGCGGCGGTCCCGACATACAGGCACTTGCACGTCGCGGGGTCCGCGTACACGTAGTAGAGATG
>DASZJM010000470.1:0-1637 GCA_035948165.1 Candidatus Methylomirabilota bacterium | reverse complement strand
GAGATGACGCGGCTCTTCGACCAGCAGTCCCAGGAGCTGGATCCGAAGAAGCGGATGGCGCTGGTGCAGGAGATCCAGCAAAAGCTGGAAGAGTCCGCCGTCCGTCCCGTCCTGCTCTGGCGACTCGACTACTTCACGGTGTGGCCGCACGTGAAGAACCTCGTCCCGCATCATTCGATCTACAGCTGGGGGCGGATGCAGGAGGTGTGGCGCGACAAGTAGGGCGGGGCCACCGGCGCTTGCGGTGGGTCGCCCGCCTGCTCTACGCTCTCTCCCCGAGCCCGACGTGAGCGACGACGCGTATCCCGGCCTCGACGTGGAGGACCCCTGGCAGGCGGTCGAGGCCTGCTTCGCCCAGGGCTGGACGGATGGCCTGCCGGTCGTGCCGCCCACCGCACCGCTCGTGGAGCGGATGCTCGCGGGCGGACCGTGGCGCGCCGACGCCGTGCTGCTCCCCGAGCCGGTGCGAGACCGCGCGGTCACGGCGTGGCACGCGGCGATCAATGCGGTCATGGCCGGCTGCCGGCCGGAGTACTTCCCGGTCGTGGGCGCGGCGCTTGCCGCCATCGGCGACCCCGAGTTCACGCTGCACGGTCCGGCGACGAGCACCGGCGGCGCGGCGCTGATGGTGATCGTCAACGGCCCCGTGCGCGAGGCGATCGGCCTGCACGGGGGCGGCAACCTCTTCGGCCCGGGGGTCCGCGCCAACGCCACCATCGGCCGAGCGCTCCGACTCGTGCTGCTGAACGGCCTCGGCTGCCACCCGGGCGTGCTCGACCAGTCGACCCAGGGCTGGGCGGGAAAGTATTCGCTCTGCTTCGCCGAGCACGAGGCGGCGAGCCCCTGGGAGCCGCTGCACGTCTCGCGCGGGTTCCGGGTCACGCAGTCGGCGGTGACTGTGTTCGCGGCGGAGTCGGGCCACAACGTGCTCGTCCACGCGGCGAGCGAGCCCGAGACCCTCCTCTTGGGCTTCGCCGACGCCATGGCGGGCCTCGCGAGCCTGAGCCCGGGCCGGTCGGTCATCGTCCTGGCCCCCGAGCACGCGCAGCACCTGGCGCGCGCCGGCTGGTCGCGCGCCCGAACTCAGGCCTGGCTCTACGAGCACGCCCGGCGGCCCCTTGCCGACCTGAAGCGGGCCGGAAAGGTCGAGGCGCAATTCCTCCTGGGTCCGGAGATGCGCCAGTGGCTCTACGCGCGGGCACCCGGCGGTGTGGCGACCGCCCCGAGCGGGCCGGAGGCCCATGTGCGCGTGCTGCCGGGCGACGAGGGCATTCTCGTCCATCGCGGATTGAGCCCCGACGACATCCTGATCTGCGCGGGCGGTGGCGCGGCGGGCGGGCACAGCGCCTTCTTCCCCTCGTGGAGTCGTGGCCGTAGCGTGCCCTTCATCACCAAGGAGGTTCCCGTATGACACGCATCCTCGACCCGACCCTCCGCGCGGTGCTGCCTCGGACGGCAGCGCGGGCCCCCCGCCCCTCACGCCTCTCCGGCGCGACGCTCGGACTGCTCGCCAACGGCAAGACCCACGGCATGGTGTTCCTCGAGCGCGTGGCCGAGCACCTCCGCGCGCGCCACGCCGTGGGAGACCTGGTGCGCGTGACCAAGGCGAACGCGAGCGCCCCGGCCCGGCCGGAGGA
>DASZJM010000469.1:0-12653 GCA_035948165.1 Candidatus Methylomirabilota bacterium | reverse complement strand
CTCACCGCGGCCAGCTTCGGGCCCTGGTGGCAGTACCGCCCCGCGGAGGCCAAGAAGCTCCTGGCCGAGGCCGGGCACCCGAACGGCTTCGAGACCACCCTCTTCTACTACGAGTACTTCCCCCAGATGTCCTCGCAGGTGCAGCTCGTGCAGCAGGATCTCAAGCGCAACCTCAACATCAACGTCAAGATCACCAAGCTCGACTACACGACCTACTACGGCCGGTACGTCGAGAGCAAGTGGGACGGGATGTCGTGGGGCTTCCAGTCCGGGCACGCGGTGGGGCTCGACGAGCGGACGTACCAGTACATGCACTCGCGGTCGACCAAGAACTTCTTCCGGGTCAACGATCCGGTGATCGACGACCTCACCACCAAACTGCGCCAGACCCCCTCGGTGGCCGATCAGCGGGCGATCACCAAGAAGATCGTCGACCGCGAGTTCGACCAGGTGTTGCGGATGTGGATGCCCTACGACAACGGGTTCATGGTCTTCCAGCCGCACGTGCGCAACGCCGCGGCGGCCGCCCTCCGGCGCACGGACGGCTACGGCTCCTCCGCCATCGCCCGGGTGTGGCTGGATAAATAGGAGCGGCGGGGGAGCCGGGGCGCCATGTACAAGTACGCGGTCCGCCGGCTCCTTCTCGCGGTCCCGGTCCTGCTGCTGTCCTCCCTGATCGTCTTCGGGCTGATGCGGGTGATGCCCGGCGACGCGCTCACCGCCCTCATGGGCGAGTCGGGCAACATCGGAGAGCGGGAGCTCGCCAAGATCAGAAAGGACCTGCGCCTCGACCTGCCGTATTACGAGCAGTACGGGCTGTGGGTCTGGCAGATGGTGAGCTTCCACCCCGGCGACTCGATCTTCACCGGGGAGCCGATCGCGGTGAGCCTGGCCAAGGCGATCCCGGTCACCCTCGAGCTCGCCGCGCTCGCGATGGCCCTGGGCCTGGTCATCGCGGTCCCGATCGGGGTGCTCTCGGCCACGCGGCAGGACAGCGCGGCCGACTACGTGGGCCGGGTGGTCGCGGTCTCGGGGCTGTCGTTCCCCGATTTCTGGCTGGGCACCCTCGTGATCACGTTCGCGGCGATCTGGTTCCACTGGATCCCCGCCATCGGCTACGTGAGCTTCTGGGAGTCGCCGCTCCGCAACCTCCAGCAGTTCCTCCTGCCCGCCGCGGTGCTCGGCTTCCGCCTCTCTGCCGCGACCATGCGGATGACCCGCTCGACGGTGCTGGAGGTCCTGCGCGAGGACTACGTGCGCACCGCGTGGGCGAAGGGCCTGGAGGGGCGCATCGTGGTCTACAAGCACGCCCTCAAGAACGCGCTGATCCCGGTGGTGACCATCGTGGGCGGCCAGCTCGGCGTGCTCCTGGCCGGCACGGTGGTGGTGGAGACCATCTTCGCGCTCCCCGGCATGGGCCGGCTCACGGTGGAGGCGATCCTCTTCCGCGACTACCCGGTCGTCCAGACCAACGTCATGCTGGTGGCCGGTACCCTGGTGTCCCTGAATCTCCTCGTGGACCTCACCTACGCGTGGCTGGATCCGCGGATCCGCTATCAATGACGCCGGAGCGCCGATGGCGACGGTGACCGCGCGGAGGCCCGCCGACGTCGAGACCGAGTCCGCGGTCGAGATCAGCCGGACCCGGGCGCTCTGGACCGCGATCCGCCGCAAGCCACTCGGGGCCGCCTCCGCCGCCCTCATCGCGATCCTGGTGCTGACCGCGATCCTGGCCGATACCCTCGCGCCCTACGATCCGCTCGCGGCCCAGCCCGAGATCCGCCTCGCCGCCCCGAGTTGGGAGCACCCGTTCGGCACCGACGACATCGGCCGCGACGTGTTGAGCCGGATCATCCACGGCAGCCGCATCTCGCTCTGGGTGGGCCTCCTCGCGGTGGGCATCGGGACGGTGGCCGGCATGATCATCGGGCTCCTGTCCGGGTACTGCGAGGGGCGGACCGACCTCATCCTGCAGCGGCTGATGGACGGCATCCAGGCCATCCCCGGGCTGGTACTGGCGCTCGCCATCGTGTCGGTGCTGCGGCCGAGCACCACCAATGCGATGATCGCGATCGCGATGGTGATCATCCCCGGCAACTCGCGCATCGTGCGGGGCGCGGTGCTGTCGGCCAAGCAGAACCGCTACGTGGAGGCGGCCCAGGCCATCGGCTGCCGCCACCCGCGGATCATTCTGAGCCACATCCTGCCCAACGTCACCGCGCCGATCCTGGTGATCGCCTCGATCTGGCTCGGTAACGCGATCCTCATCGAGGCCACCCTCAGCTTCCTGGGCGTCGGCACCCAGCCGCCCGACCCCTCGTGGGGCCTCATGCTCAGCAGCACCGGCCGGGCGTTCATGGAGCAGGCGCCCTGGCTCGCGCTCTTCCCCGGGCTCGCCATCAGCCTGGCGGTGCTCGCCTTCAACCTCTTCGGCGATACGCTGCGAGACGCGTGGGATCCGAAGCTGCGCCGGAGCTAGATCGATGACCCGTCCCCGTCCCTGGATCGCGATGCTGGTGCTGTGCGCGCTGCCCTTCCTCTCCATCCCGCGCGGCGCGGCCGCACAGGCGCGCCCGGAAGGAGAGATGCGCTGGGCGCTCTACGTGACGCTCTCGCCCTCCTGGTTCGATCCGGGCGAGGTGGTCGGCGTCCTCACCCCGTTCTGGGTGCTCACCGCGATGCACGACGCGCTGGTGAAGCCGATGCCGGGCGGCATGCTCACCCCGAGCCTCGCCGAGTCGTGGAAGGTGAGCGCGGACAACCGGATCTACGAGTTCAAGCTGCGGGAGGGGCTCCGGTTCCACAACGGCGATCCGTTCACCGCGGAGGACGTGAAGTACAGCTTCCTGCGCGCCAAGGGCGCCCGGATCCTCCAGGACAAGGTGCGCGACGTCGAGATCGCGGGGCCGTACCGGGTGCGCTTCCACCTGAGCGAGCCCTGGCCCGATTTCATGACCTTCTACGGGACGTACGCCACCGGCGCGGGCTGGATCGTGCCCCGGAAGTACATGGAGCGGGTCGGGCCCGACGGCTTCAAGAAGAACCCGGTGGGGCTCGGCCCCTACAAGTTCGTGAGCCACACCCCGGGGGTGGAGCTGGTGATGGAGGCCAACGAGAGCTACTGGCGCAAGATGCCCTCGGTGAAGCGCCTCGTCTACAAGAGCGTCCCGGAGGCGACCACGCGGGTGGCGATGCTCAAGCGGGGCGAGGTCGACCTCGCCTACCTGCTCGACGCCCCGCAGGCCCTCGAGCTGAAGCGCGATCCCTCGTTCAAGCTCGCGTTCTCGGGCGGCATCGGCACGTTCTACCTCGACTTCCTCGACCAGGCCGATCCCAAGTCGCCGTGGCACGACCGCCGGGTGCGTCTGGCCGCCAGCCTCGCGATGGATCGCAAGGCCTTGAGCGAGGCCGAGACCCTCGGCGCCTCCCGGCCCACCGGCAACATGATCCCGCCCAAGTTCGAGTTCGCGCTGGCGCTCGAGCCGCATCCCTACGATCCGGCCCGCGCCAAGCAGCTCCTGGCCGAGGCGGGCTACCCCAACGGCTTCGACGCGGGCGATCTCTACCCGTGGCCGCCCTACACCACGATGGGGGAGGCGGTCGGCGGGTACCTGGGCGCGGTGGGGATCAAGGTGCGCCTGCGGACGATGGAGCGCGCCGCGTTCTACTCCGCGCTGGCCTCCAAGAAGATCCACGGCCTCTGCGTGTGCATCAACGCGGTCTACGGCAACGCGGCCTCCCGGATGGCGGAGACGGTGCCGAGCGACGGCGCCTACGCCTACGCGGGCGAGGCCGACATCGACGCGCTCTACAAGCAGCAGAGCCGCGAGACCGATCCCCGCAAGCGGGAGGCGCTGCTCCACCAGATCCAGCGCACGCTCCACGAGCGGGTGCGCTTCGCGCCGATCATGGACTACATCTGGCCGAGCGGGGTGGGCCCGCGGGTGGCCGAGCCCGCCCTGATGCTGATCGATCCCTACCCGTGGTCGGCCCCGCTGGAGGACGTGCGGCTCAAGAAGTGAGGGGCCCCGGCGGGCCCGCCCGGCGCTCACCCTCGGCGGCGAAGAGCAGGTTGGTGGCGCGCAGCTTGGCGGAGAGATCGCGGATGATGGCCATCGCCAGCCTCGGGTTGGTGCGCACCAGGTAGTCCAGCCGCTTCGCCGGGATCACCAGCAGCGTGACCGGCTCCGCCGCGACCGCGGTGGCCGAGCGGGGCGAGCCGCCGGTGAACAGGCCCAGCTCCCCCAGCAGCTCGCCCTTGACGAAGGTCCGCAGCAGCCGCTCCTCGTCGCCCACCCTCTTCTACACGTCGACCCGGCCGGCGTGGACCAGGAAGGCCTCGTCGCGCGGCACGTCGCCTTCGCGGAAGATCACCTCGCCCGCGCGGAAGGTGCGAGTCTGGACGCTCCCAGGCTTGCGGTTCGTGGTGGTCAACGCACCTATAATGACGGGCGACGGATCGAATCCCGGAGGGAACGAATGCGATTGGCGGGCAAGGTGGTACTGGTGACGGGCGCGCAGCAGGGGATCGGCCGGGCCATCGCCCTGGCCATGGCGGCGGAGGGGGCCGACGTGGGCCTCAATTTCCTCGACGACCCGGCCGCGGCCGAGCGCGTGGCGGGGGAGATCCGGGGACGCGGGCGCAAGGTCGTCACCGTCAAGGGTGACGTGGCGCAGGCCCGCGACGTGCAAGCCCTGGTCGACGCGGTCACCGGCGGGCTGGGGCCGCCCGACGTCCTGGTGAACAACGCGGGGGTGTTCCCGCGCGCCCAGTTCCTCGAGCTGACCGAGCGCGAGTGGGATCACGTGCTGGGGGTGAACCTCAAGGGCGGCTTCCTGTGTGCCCAGGCGGTGGCGCGCGCGATGGTGGCGGCGGGCCGGCCGGGCGCGATCGTCAACATCTCGTCCTCGGCCATCCGCGGCGACGCGCGCGGGGTGCACTACTCGGCGAGCAAGGCGGGCGTGCTCGGCATGACGCGCGCGATGGCGCTGGCCCTGGCCCCGCATCGCATCCGGGTCAACGCGATCGCCCCCGGGCTCACCGACACCGCGCAGCCGCGTTACGGCAACACCGAGGCGCAGATCGCGGAGCGGGCGCGCGAGATCCCGCTCGGACGGATCGCCCAGCCGGAGGAGATCGCGCGGATCGCGGTCTTCCTCGCCTCGGAGGACTCGGGGTGGATCACCGGCGAGCTGATCCACGTCAACGGCGGCGCCTACATGGCCTGAGCGAGCACGCGTGATGAGCGGATCGGTGGAGGAGGCGGGGGACGCGTCGACGCCTAGGGGCCTGACGCGCCGGCGGCTGCTGGGGGGCGCCGCCGCCGCGCTCGGGGCCTGGAGCCTCGGCGGCTGCGGGGGCATCCACGGCCGGCGGCTCGAGGAGCTGGACCCGCGGGTGCCCGCCCTCCTGGCCACCGCCACCTCGGTGGACTTCCACTCCCACGCCGCCGGCGCGGGCAACGCGCGGGTGCCGCGCTTCGACCTCGCCGATCACATGCGGCGCGGCCATCTCTCCGCGGTGTGCCTCTGCCACTCGGCGGACGGCCCGGTCATCCGGCGGCCGGCCGGCGGGGGGCGCATCCGCCAGTACCGCGACCCGGCGCCCGCCGAGCTCCAGGCGCACACCGAGCGGCGGCTCGCGTTCATGGACGCGCTGGTCGCCCAGCACGGGATGACCCGCGTGCTCTCCCCGGACGATCTGGAGGCGGCGCGGGCGGCCGGGCGGCCCGCGCTGATCGGGAACATCGAGGGCTGCCAGTTCATGGACGGGCGGCTCGAGCGGGTGGGCGAGGTCTACGAGCGTGGGATCCGGCACCTCCAGCTCGTGCACTACATGCTGAGCGATCTGGGCGACCAGCAGACCGAGGACCCACGGTGGGGCGGCCTGAGCCCGCTCGGCGCCGACGTGGTCCGCGAGTGCAACCGGCTCGGCATCGTGGTCGACGTGGCCCACGGCACCTTCGCGCTCGTCCAGCAGGTTGCCGCGACCACCTCCGTGCCCTTCGTCCTCTCGCACACCTCGCTGGCCCGCGGGCCGCTCACCGCGTACACGCGCCTGATCTCGCCCGAGCACGCGCGGCTGATGGCCCAGGTCGGCGGGGTGATCGGGGTCTGGCCGAGCGGCTCCTCGTTCGTCGACGCGCGCGACTGGGTGCGCGGCATCGCCCGGATGGTGGACGCGGCGGGCGTGGACCACGTGGGCATCGGGACCGACATGGAGGGCGGCGTGAACGAGGTGTGGGACGACTACGCCGACCTGCCCGCGGTGGCCGACCTCCTGCTCCGCCAGGGCTTCAGCCCCGCGGAGGCGGGCCAGCTGCTGGGCGGCAACTACGTGCGCGTGTTCCGCGCCGCGGCGGCCGCCCGGCGCGCCTGAGGCTGGGCGCCGGCGGCTGGCGCGCGGTGGTAGGCTCGATTCCGGAGGAACCGTCACCATGGCCAGAGGCCCCATCGTCAATCCGCAGATCACGATCGAGCCCAACCCGAACCGGGTGATCGTCCGGCTGGACGGAACGGTCATCGCCGACTCCACCCGCGCGCTCGTGATGCACGCGCCGGGCACGCCCGACCAGCAGTACATCCCGCGCGAGGACGTCGACATGGCTCAGCTCGCGCGCACGACCCACTCCACCCACTGCCCCTACAAGGGCGACGCCTCCTACTGGACGATCCGCGGCCGCGACGGGCGCGAGGTGCCGAACGGGGTGTGGAGCTACGAGGCGCCGTACGAGGCGATGGCCCCCATCAAGGGGTACCTCGCGTTCTACGCCGACCGGGTCGACCCGCTCGAGGAGCGTCCCGCCACCGCGTGACCCGGCTCCTCGTCGTCTGGCTCGCGCTCCTCCTGCGGGTGGGCTGCCTCCTCGTGTTTCCCGCGCTCGCGGTGTGGGCGTGGCGTGCGGGCGGCGGTCGCCGGCTGTGGGCGCTCACCGCCGCCGCACTCGGCGCCGTGCTCCTTTTCGCCGCCTTCGCGGCCAGCGCGACCGGCGGCAACGCGCTCGTCGAGACCCACGGCTACAGCTACACGCTGCCGGGCAGCCTGGTGCTGCACGGGCTCACCCTCGGGCTGCCGATGGTCGCGGCGAGCCTCGCGGTGCGCGGCGCGGGGGGCCGCGTCACGTCGCGGGTGGCGCTCTACGCGCTCGGGCTCCTGGTCGCGCTGCTCGGGTGGGTGGCCGGCATCGTGGCCGCGACCGGGGTCGTGTACGGGGTCATGCGATGAGCTGGTCCCGCCGCCGAGTGCGCTGATCGGCCGCCTGGGCGTAGAATCCGGCCCAAGGAGGCGACCCCACATGAGCGACCCTCGAGTAGTCCGGCTCGACGAGACCGAGCGGGTGAGCTTCGGCCCGCTCTCCCACTACCAGCCCATCATCGGCGACGAGCAGGGCAGCACGCCGCTCCGCACCGGCATCCAGACCGCGCAGCCGGGGTACGTGGCGCCGGTGCACGCGCACCCGTACCTCGAGGTCCTGCACATCCTCGACGGCACCGCGGAGGCCTGGATCGACGGGCAGGAGGACCGCGCGGTGCTGCTCCGCAAAGGCGACACCATCGCGCTGCCCCCGCACACCCCGCACTCGTTCCGGGTGGTGGGCGACCAGGAGCTGCGCCTGCTCGGCACCCACGCCTCGCCGACCCGCATCGTCCAGTACAAGGACGGGGGCACGAGCGACGCGCGCGGCTACCGGGTGCAGGAGTGATCGCGTGAGGCTCGGGGTCAGCGTTCCCACCTCCCGCGCGGACGGCGCGCCGCTCACCGGGGACGTGCTGGTCGGCAGCGCGCGCGCCATCGAGCGGGCCGGCTTCGACAGCGCCTGGTTCTTCGACGCGATCGGGCGTGGTTTCATGCTGCCCGATCCGCTCATCGGCGCCGCGGTGGCGGCGGCGGTGACCTCCCGCATCGAGCTCGGGACCGGTGTGCTGCAGGTGCCGCTGCGCAACCCGGTGGAGCTGGCCCACCGCATCTTGACCGCGCACCTCGTCTGCAACGGGCGGCTCCTGCTCGGGGTCGGCGCCGGCTCGACGGCGGGCGACTTCGAGGCGCTCGGCCTCGACTTCGCTCAGCGCATGCGCACGCTCGAGGAGTCGCTCGCGACGATGCGTCGGCTCTGGCGGGGAGAGAAGGTCGGCGCCGCCGACCTCACCCCGTGGCCGACCGCGATGGGCGGTCCCGCGGTGCTGATCGGCAGCTGGAAGGGCGAGCGCTGGATCCCGCGGGCGGCCCGCGAGTTCGACGGCTGGATCGCCTCGGGGGCCAAGACCAGCCTGCAGGCGCTCAGCGAGGGCATCGGCCGCTATCGCGCGGCGGGCGGCAAGCGCGCGATCGTGACCAACATCGCGGTGGATCTCTCCGCGCCGACCGAGCCGCTGCCGGACACCGCGCCGTTCCACCTGCGCTGCGCCCCCGACGCGGCGGCGCGGCGCCTGCAGCAGGTGCGCGATCTGGGCTTCGACGACGCCGTCCTCGTGCTGAAGACCCCGACCGAGGCGGGCCTCGCCGCCGCGCGCGCCCTGGTGCGCTGAGACGCCATGGCCCTGACCGCGGACGTGGTGGTGGTGGGCGGTGGCGTCAACGGGGTGAGCATCGCCCACGCCCTCGCCGGGCGGGGCGTGCGGGTGGTGCTGGTGGAGAAGGGCGCGCTCGCGAGCGGCGCCTCCGGGCGCTCGAGCGCGCTCGTGCGCATGCACTACACCAACGAGTGGGACGCGCGGCTGGCCTGGGCCAGCTTCCCGGTCTTCCGCCACTGGCCCGAGCTGATGGGCGGGCCGCCGGTCTTCACCCACACCGGCTTCGTGAACGTGGTGGGCCCGGCCCACGCGGAGAATCTGCGGCGGAACGTGGCGATGCTCCAGGGCATCGGGGTGCCGACGCGCGCGATCACCGCGGCGGAGCTGCGCGAGCTGCAGCCCTACGCCCACGTGGACGACGTGGGCGCGGCCGCCTACGAGCCGGAGAGCGGATACGCCGACCCGGCCGAGACGGTGGAGGGCTTCCGGCGGCGCGCCACCGAGCTGGCCGCCCGGATTCTACAAGGGACCGAGGTGATCCGCGTCGACCGCGGCGAGAGCCGCGTCCGGGCCGTCGAGACTTCGGTCGGGCGCATCGAGACCGACCGTGTGGTGGTGGCGGCGGGCGCGTGGTCGCGCCGGCTCTGCCAGGAGATGGGGCTCGCGCTCCCCGCGCGGCCGAAGGCGATCGACACGGTGGCGGTGAGCCGGCCCGCGGAGCTGCGCGACCCGCACATGGTCTACATCGACAACGTGCTGGGCAACTACTTCCGGCCGGAGGCGGGCGGCCTCACCCTCGTCGGCATTCCGTGCCAGGAGTGGGACATCGACCCGGACACGCTCGGCACCGGCCTGCCCCCGGGCGCGGCCGACCTCGGCGCCTCGCTGCTCACCCACCGCATCCCGGTCATGGAGCACGCGACGCTGGCGCGCGGCTATCGCGCCTTCGACGGCTACAGCGCGGATCGCCACGCGATCCTGGGCGGCGTGGACGGCGTCGACGGGCTCTACCTGGCCACCGCGTTCAGCGGCTCCGGCTTCAAGATCGCCCCCGCGGTCGGCCTGTGCATGGCCGAGCTGATCACCGAGGGCCGGGCCAAGACGGTCGACATCACGCCGTTCGGCCTCGGCCGCTTCGCGGCGGGCCGCACCGTCGAGGGGCCGTATCCGTACGCGGTGCGGCCCGACCACGTAGACCCGGCCGCGGCCGCGCGCGCCTGATGATCGGTGAGACGCTCGGCCGCCCGCCCGGCGTCGAGTTCCACACCTTCACGGTGATCGGGCGCTGCCGGCGCACCGGACGGCTGGGCGTGGGCACCGCCACCCGCTCGCTCGCGGTCGGGGCGCGCGTGCCGCACGTGCGGGCCGGGCTCGGCGCGGTCGCGATCATGGCCATCGCCGACGCGCGCCTGGGCCACATGGCGCTGCGGCTGCTCGAGCTGGGCTACAAGGCGCCCGCGGTGGTCGAGGAGCTGGTGCGCGCCGACCCCTACGCGGAGTATCGCCAGCTCGGGATCATCGACGGCGATGGCTTCGCGGCCGCCCGCACCGGGGGCAAGAACCGGGAGTGGGCCGGCCAGCGGGTGCGCGACGACTACATCGTCCTCGGCAACTACCTGACCGGTGAGCACATCCTGGAGGCGATGGAGCGCGCCTTCACCGCGCAGCCGGACGAGGACCTGGAGGAGCGGCTGCTGCGCGGCATCGAAGCGGGCCGCGACGCGGGCGGCCAGCACGGGGGCCAGCAGTCCGCCGCCCTGCTGGTCTACGAGGATCGCGCGTTCGCCCACGTCGACCTCCGCGTCGACGTGCACCCGGAGCCGGTGGGCGAGCTGCGCCGCGTGTTCGACGCCTACCGCCCCGCGATCGCCTACTACAACCTGCGCCAGGTCGACGCGCGGGTTCCGCCGCTGCCCGACTGGCTGCGCGACCACCCGCGCTGAGCCGGCGGCGGCTCCCGGTCAGCGCGTGGTGGCGCGGATGGCGCGCCACACCCGCTCGGGCGTGACCGGCATCTCGAGGTGCTCTACCCCCAGGTGGGCGAGGGCGTCGACCACCGCGTTGACCACCGCGCCGAGGGCGGGGGTGGTCCCGCCCTCGCCGCCGCCGCGGAGGCCCAGCGGGTTCGAGGTCGACTCGACCTCGCTGATCTCGGTCGCGAAGGACGGCAGCCGGTCGGCGCGCGGGATCGCGTACTCCATGAAGGTGGCGGAGCGGAGCTGGCCCGAGTCGGGATCGTAGTCCGACAGCTCCCACAGGGCCTGGCCCACCCCCTGGGCGATCCCCCCGTGGGTCTGGCCGTGCACGATCAGGGGATTGATGGCGCGCCCCACGTCGTCCACGCTGCTGTAGCGCACGATCTCGACCGCGCCGGTCTCGGGATCGACCTCGACCTCGCACACCGCCGAGCCGTACGGGAAGGACGGCGTGCTCACCGTCTCGTCGCACTCGCCCTCGAGCGGCCCGCGCAGGTCGGCGGGCGCGTCGGCGCGGAGCGCGGCGGCCGCGACCGCGAAAAGATCGACCGCGCGATCGGTGCCGCGCACCGTGAAGCGCCGGTGCGCGAACTCCACGTCCTCCTCCGCCGACTCGAGCAGCCACGCGGCGAGCCGGGCGCCCCGCGCCACGAGGCGGTCCGAGGCCTTGGCCATCACCACGCCGCCCAGCCGCATGGAGCGACCGGAATGTGACCCGCCGCCCACCGCGACCCGGTCTGTGTCGCCCGCGATCAGGCGCACGAGCGAAGGCTCGACGCCGAGCCACTCCGCGATCAGCTGGGGGAAGGCGGTCTCGTGGCCCTGCCCGGCCGAGAGCGTACCGATGACCACCTCGACGACGCCGTCCGGGCGCGCGGTGACCTGCGCCCGCTCGCGGGGAGCGCCGGTGGCGATCTCGATGTAGTTGGCGAGGCCGATGCCGCGGCAGCGACCGCGGCGCCGGGCTTCCGCGCGGCGCGCCTCGAAGCCGGCCCAGTCGGCGAGCGCGAGGACACGGTCCTGCGCGCCCGGATAATCCCCGCTGTCGTAGACGATGCCGAACGGGTTCGTGTACGGCATCGCCCCGGGGGGCACCAGGTTGCGCCGGCGCAAGGCCACACGGTCGAAGCCGTGGCGGCGGGCGGCCAGGTCGATCAGCCGCTCCATCACGAACATGACCTGGGGCCGGCCCGCGCTGCGGTAGGCGGAGAGCGGCGAGGTGTTGCTGTGCACCGCGCGCCCGCGCACCGCCGCGACCGGCAGGTGATAGACGGTGGTGGAGAGCTCGCGGCCCTTGTTGAGCGGCACGAAGGTCACCGCGTGGGCGCCCACGTTGCTGGTGTTGGTGCCGCGCAGGGCGAGGAAGCGGCCGTCCGCGTCGAGGGCCAGCTCCATGGTCGAGACCAGGTCGCGCGCCTGGTAGTCGGACAGGAACATCTCGCGCCGGGCGCCCGTCCACTTGACCGGTCGCCCGAGCCGCCGCGCGGCCCAGGCCACCATGGCGTACTCCGGATACGAGCTGTTGCGGGTGCCGTAGTTGCCGCCCACGTCCTGGGCCACCACCCGGACCGAGGCCTCCGGCACGCGCAGCACCTCGGCCAGGTCGGCCTTCAGGCGCACCGAGCCGCCCGAGCCCGCGTAGAGGGTGAAGCGGCCGGTCGCTGCGTCGTGGACGCCCAGCGCGGTGCGCGGCTCCATCGGAACGCCGGTGATGCGGGGCACCCAAGTATCGAGCCGCACCACGTGAGCGGCCGCCGCGAACGCCGCGTCCGCCGCCGGGGCGTCGCCGGCCACCGAGTCGACGCACACGTTGCCGCCGAGCGCGTCCCAGAGGACCGGCGCGCCCGGCGCCGCCGCGGCGCGGGTGGCGGTCACCGCGGGTAGCGGCTCCCACTCGACCCGGACCCGCTCGGCCGCGTCGGCCGCGAGGGCCGCGGTCTCCGCGATCACCATCGCCACCGCCTCGCCCGCGAAGCGGGCCCGATCCGTCGGCAGCGCCGGGTACGGCGAGACGAAGATCGGCGAGCCGTCGCGACCGCCCAGCGGGAACTCGTTCGGGTTGGTCGGCACCGGCCGTTGCGGAAGGTCCGCGAGGCCATCGGCGGTCGCGTCCCGGCCGGTCAGCACCGCGAGCACGCCGGGGAGGATGAGCGCGGCGGCGGGATC
>DASZJM010000468.1:0-3348 GCA_035948165.1 Candidatus Methylomirabilota bacterium | reverse complement strand
GGCGTGACCGCGTCGTGAGCCGCACCGGGGGGACGCGCCTCGGCGCGCGAGCCCGGCGCGCCGCCGGCGCGCTCGCCCTCACGCTGGTCGCGGCGTGCCTCGCCGTCGCCACCGGCCCCGCGCCCGCGGCCGGCTTCCTCGAGGGCACCCACGAGGGCGCCGACTTTCTCATCGGCGTCCCCGCCCGCTGGAACGGCGGCCTGGTGATGTTCGCCCACGGCTACGAGGGCGAGGGCGACGGCCGCGGGAGCGTGCGCGCCTCGCCGCTCAGCAGCCAGCTCGAGGCGCGCGGCTACGCGTGGGCCGCGTCGGGCTACCGGAGCCGGGGCTACCGGCCGGACTGGTTCATGGCCGACATGCTCGCGCTGCGCGCCCACTTCATCACCCGCTTCGGGGCGCCGCGCTGGACCATCCTGCACGGGCAATCGATGGGCGGCCACGTCACGATCGCGTCGCTCGAGCTCCATCCCGAGGTCTACCAGGGCGGCCTCATCGAGTGCGGCATCGTCGACGGGGTCGGCCTGATCGACTGGCTCTACGCCTACAGCACGGCGGCCGAGTATCTCTCGGGAGTCCGTCTCCTCGACGCCCCGAACCGGCAGGCCTTCGCCGCGCTCGTGAACGGTCCCTGGCTCGACGCGATGGGCACGCCCGGGAGCTACACCGAGCGCGGGCGGCGCTTCGACAGCGTGGTGAAGCACCTGATGGGCGGCGAGCTGCCGCTCCGCCTGGAGGGCATGCGCCAGCGCTACATCATGAACCTGAACTCGCGCGACCCCGGGCCGGATCGGGCGCAGGAGTTCGCCCGGCACGCGAGCACGACCCACATCCGCTACCGCATCGATCCGGGCCTCGGGGTGACCGAGGAGGAGCTGAACCGCGGGATCCGCCGCATCACCCCCGCCCCGGGGGCGCGCTCCCGCGAGGGCAACCCCGTGTTCGCGGAGCTGACCGGCAAGATCCGCGTGCCGCTCATGACCATCCACGAGACCGCGGACTTCCGGGTCCCGTTCCGGCTGCAGCAGGACTACCGCCGCCGCACCCTGGCCGCCGGCACCGCGCACCTGCTCGTGCAGCGCGCGGTGCGCTGGGCCGGGCACTGCGCCTTCGACGGCACCGTGCGCGAGCGGGCGTTCGACGACCTGGTGGAGTGGATGGAGCGCGGCGTCGTCCCCGCGGGCGACGACGTGCTCGCGCCCGACGTCGCCCGGATCGGCCTGCGCTTCACCCCCGCGCTGCACCCCCTGGATCCCCTGGCGCCCGCCGCGCGCTGAGCGCGCGCCCCGCCGTCACCCTCGCGAAGGAGACCGCCGATGGCGAAGCACGAGCCGCTGCTGCCGCAGATCGAGCAGTTCATCCACGACAACCCGCAGGGCGTCCTGACCTCGTTCCGGCGGAACGGCATGCCCCAACTCAGCATCGTCACCGTCTACCCGCGCGACGGCGGGGTCGGCATCTCCATCACCGAGACCCGGATGAAGTTCAAGAACCTGCTGCGCGACCCGCGCTGCTCGGTGCTGATCTCGCACGCGGACTGGTGGTCGGGCTTCCTGGTCTTCGAGGGCAAGGCCGAGCTGACCCACTCCGGCAACACCGACGCGGAGGCGCTCCGGCTGGCGCGCCGCCACATCTTCAGCGCCACCACCCGCCGCCGCAGCCGCGACTGGGACGAGTACGACCGCATCGCGGCGGCGGACAAGCGCGTCGCGATGCTGCTGCGGCCCGAGCACGTCTACGGCTCGGCGCTGACCAAGATGCGCGAGGCGCTCGCCAAGTAGGCGGTCGTCAGCGCGCGGCGCCGGCGCCGCGCAGCAGGACGCCGGGCAGGCGGCCGGTCGACCGCCCGTTCTCGAGCGTGACCACCCCGTTCACGATGGTGGCCGCGATGCCCTCCGCCTTCTGCACCAGACGCCGGGCCCCGCCGGGCAGATCGGCCTCGACCGTCGGCATCGCCGGCCGCACCCGCTCGGCGTCGAACAGCACGAGGTCGGCGCGGTAGCCCGCCTCGAGCAGCCCCCGGTCGGCGAGGCCCCAGGCCGCCGCGTTGTCGTGGGAGAGCTTGCGCACCGCCTGCTCGAGCGTGAAGGCCTGCTTCGCGCGCACCCAGTAGCTCAGCATGTGGGTCTGGAGCGAGGAGCCCATCTCCTGGCACACGTGCGCGCCCGAATCCGAGAACGTGGCGAGGGTGCGCGGGTGCCGCAGCATGCCGAGCACGTGGTCGGGCCGCTCGTTGACCAGCGGCTGCACGAACACCTGGTTGTCGTTGGCGAGGGCCAGGTCGATCATCACCTCGACCGGGTGCTGTCCCCGCGCGGCCGCGAGCTCGGCCACCGTGGGGTCGTTCCACTCCACGTCCTTCATCGCGTAGAGGTTGCCGTAGTCGGGCCGCCGCGGATCGGTGGTGGCCGCCCCGCCTCCCTGGAACACGTTGTCGCGCGGCTTCATCCGCGCTTCCTCCGCCACCAGGGCCCGCCGGGTGGCGGGATCGGCCAGGCGCGCCTTCTGCTCCGCCAGCGGCAGGCGCCGCAGCTCCCGCCAGGCGGGCAGCACGTCGAACGGGAGATACGACTTCAGCGAGAAGATCGCGTTGATCGACCGCGTGGTCGTCTGCCCCCACACCCGGGCCCCCGCCGCCGCACACTCGTCCAGGTACTCGAGTTGATAGGTCCACGGATTCGGGTCGTCGCCCTGGCGGCTCGCGATGGTGCCGAACATCACCGGCCGCCCGCTCTCGAGCGCCACCCGCTTGAGCCGGGCGAGGAACGCGCGCTGCGCCGCGCCGCCCGAGATGTCGGGGCCGACCTGGAAGATGCCGGCGCCCACCTCGGCCATGGCCCCGACGAGCCGATCGACCTCCGACCACTCCGCGATGCGGCTGGCGACCGGCGTGTCGTCGGGCGTCACGTGGGTGGTGGAGCGGGAGCTCGAGAAGCCCATCGCCCCCGCGCGCATCGCCTCCCGGACCGCGGCGGCCATGCGCGCCAGGTCGGCCTCGGTGGCCACCTCGCTGAGGGCCCGCTTGCCCATGACGTACATGCGCAGGGCGGAGTGGCCGATGTAGGCGCCGTAGTTGATGGCCTTCGGGAGGCGATCGACGTTCGCGAGATACTCCGGGAAGGTCTCCCACGTCCAGTCGATGCCCCTCAGCATCGCCTCGGTGGGAATGTCCTCGACCGCGGTCAGGCAGCGCGCGAACCACTCGCGCTCCTCGGGCCGGCACGGGGCGAGCGCGAAGCCGCAGTTGCCCATGATGACGGTGGTGACCCCGTGCCAGCAGGAGCAGCTGCCGATCGGGTCCCACGCCACCTGCGCGTCCATGTGGGTGTGGCCGTCGACGAAGCCGGGCGC
>DASZJM010000467.1:0-5181 GCA_035948165.1 Candidatus Methylomirabilota bacterium | reverse complement strand
CCGCCTTCCGTCCGCCTCGCGGTAGTCGTCGGTCAGCCCTCGGAGCCGGGTCCCTACGTCGTCCGCGTCAAGGTGCCCACCGGCGTGAAGCTCATGCCGCACAAGCACCCGGAGGACCGGGTCTATACCGTCATGTCCGGCGTCTTCTACATCGGTCTTGGCGCCAGGTTCGACGCGGACGGCCTGAAGGCGTATCCGCCGGGCAGCGTCCTC
This sequence comes from Candidatus Methylomirabilota bacterium, assembly GCA_035948165.1. GTDB lineage: Bacteria > Methylomirabilota > Methylomirabilia > Rokubacteriales > CSP1-6 > CAMLFJ01. Next base: position 4,968 of record DASZJM010000467.1, on the reverse strand, counting down.
GTGCTGCCGGGATACCTTCCACTTCCATTGGGCCAAATCGGGGGAGTACATCACCCAGGTGACGGGAATCGGCCCCCTCGGCCTCGAATACCTGAACCCGACGGACGATCCGCGCCATCAAGGCTAGAGGGAGAAGAATGAGAGCCAGCCTGCCCTTCGTGCTTCTCGCCGCCGCCCTCGGTGCGGGGGCCGCCCATGCGGCCGGCGACATGGACCTGCCGGCCTTCACGGTGGAGCGCTGGGTGAACTCAGGCCCACTGACGGCCGACGCGCTGCGTGGCAAGGTCGTCCTAGTCGACTTCTGGGAGTACACCTGCGTCAACTGGATCCGCACCACGCCCTACGTCAAGGCGTGGCACCGCGATTACGGCGACCGCGGCCTGGTCGTGGTCGGCGTGCACGCGCCCGAGTTCGAATTCGGGAAGCGCGCCGAGAACATCGACCGTGGGATCCGCGACCACGGGCTCACCTATCCGATCGCCCTCGACAACGACTTCGCGACGTGGCAGGCCTTCGGCAACGACGCCTGGCCGGCGAAGTACCTCTTCGACGCCCACGGCAAACTGGTGAAGCGGTGGGTGGGAGAGGGCAGCTACCACGACATCGAGACCGAGATCCGGCGCCTCCTGGGCGCGGCCAACCCGGGAACCGCACTGCCCCCAATCAGCCCCGAGGCGACGGCGTTCGCGAAGACGGGCCAGCCCTCGTACGCCGGCATCACGGGCGAGACCTACGTCGGTACCGATCGCCGGGAGCCGGGCACGGTGACCCTGCAGGGGAACTGGAAGGGCTCGCGCCAGTACGTCGAGCTCCAGAACGGCACCGGCAAGATCGTCCTTCCCTTCACGGCCGGCGAGGTCAACCTGGTGATGCAACCGGGACCGACCGGGAAAGCGGCGGTCGCGGTGGTGCTCGACGGAAAGCCGATCGGCGAGGCACGCGGCGCCGACGTCGGCCCCGACGGAGTGGCGCGCTTCGATCGATCGGGCATGGTTCGCCTGGTCGCCCGCGGGCCCCGCGGACACCACGTCTTGACCCTGGCCGCGAGCGATCCCGGGCTGCGAGTGTATGTGTTCACCTTCGGTCCCTGAGGGCCGTCGACGACCAGCCTGGGCTGGTGCCTGAAATAACTCCGAGGCGTCGCCCGTACTCTCTGGGGAGACGGCGAGGAGCGTGCGGTCATAGAGACCGACCATGCGGCAACCCCAGGCTCGGATGCGGAGAACCGGCGAGCAGAGCTCGAGCTGGCGCGTCGCGCCCGCCGCGGCGATGCGGCGGCCTTCGGCGAGCTGGTGCAGCGCTTTCACCGGCGCGTCTACCGCTTCTGCTGGCGACTGCTCCGATCTTCCGATGCCGAGGATCTCGCCCAAGACACGTTCGTGCGCGCCTTCGTCCACTTCGAGCGGTTCGATCCGGAGCGCCCGGTCTTGCCCTGGCTCATCGCCATCGCCCGGCGGCTCTGTCTGGACCTGCTCCGGCGGCGGAAGGTGATGGCCAGGGTGGAGACGTTCCCGGTCACCGGCCCCTCGGCGCCAGGCCCCGAGGGTGAGGCCTCGCTGCGGGAGCAGCTTTCGCATCTCGAGCGAGCGCTCGACGATCTGGACGAGGGGCCGAGAATGGCCATCGTCCTCTTCCACATCGAGGAGATGTCGTACCGGGACATCGCCGCTGCCCTCGAGGTGCCGATGGGCACGGTGATGACGTGGCTCCATCGAGGCCGCGCCCAGCTCAAGCGGGCGCTGGAAGGCGCATCCGCCACATGAGCGAGCGACCCGACGAGAACGGGCGGCTCACCAGCCTGCTCCAGGCGCTCCCCGTGCCGGAGCCATCGGCCGAGTATCTCGCCGGCGCGCGGAGGCGCTATCGCGATGCGATGGAGGCGCGCGATCGGCGTCAGGTCCTCACCGGACTCGTGGCCGCGCTCGTCGGCCTGGCGGTGGTCGCGCTTCTGCTAGGACCGACCATCGAGCCGGCCGCTCTTCTCGCGTGGCTCGCGGACGTAGCGGCCGGCCTCGCCAGATGGACGACCGGTGTCGCCGTCGTCCTTGCGCTCGTGCCGCTCGCCATCTGGACCTCGGCGGCGCTGGGCTCCGCCGCGGCCGTTCTGTCACTGGTCCTCGTCGCGCGCGCGCGATCGCTTGCGCCCGTGAAATAAGCGGCGCGCTCGACCGTACTCCTGGGTGAAGGGAGATCGAACATGCGCGCAACCAAGCTGATCGTCGTTCTCGCCGTCGCTCTCATGAGTCTGCCCGGCCTCGCCTGGGCGGCCACGGCGGACAGCCGTCGGGTGGAGGGCCGACTTCCCGACGACTCCCCCGTCGTCTCCCTTGCTCAGCCGCGAGGGACGGTCCTCGACGCGCTGAACGCGATCGCCAAGCAGACCGGCTGGAGCCTGGTCGTCACCGCGCCGGAGAGCGCGACCACCCGCCCGCTCACCATCCAGGTCTCGAAGCGCCCCGCCGGCGAGGTGCTCGATCTGGTTCTCGATGCCGGCTCGCTCCGGGCCTCGTTCGCCGACGGCGTCCTCCGCGTTCGCTCGGATGACACCGCGAAGCCCGCGGATTCGTGGCGCGAGCGACGGCGGGAGCGGCGCGGGCGCCACGGGTCCGAGCGCGTGGTCTTCGGCCGATCCCTGACGATCGGCGCCGACGAGACCGTCGACAAGGCGGTGGCCATCGGCGGCTCGGTCACGGTCGCCGGGCACGTGCGATACGATGCGGTGGCGATAGGCGGCTCGGTCACGATCCTGCCGGGCGCCAGTGTGGGCGGCGACTCGGTCGCGATCGGCGGGGCGGTTTCGGTCGCGGAGGGCGCCACGCTCGAAGGCGACAACGTGAGTCTCGGCGGGCCGATCCCGACGACGGTCGGCTCCATGACCCGCTGGGTGGTCGGCGGGCCTCACATGTTCTCGATGTTCAGGTTCGCCTCGCGGCTGATGCGCGCGGTGCTGCTGTTCGTCATCGCGGTGCTCATCGCGATGGCCTTCCCCGGCGCCTTGACGCGGGTCGGGGCGTATCTCGTCGATCGACCCGGGCTCTCTGCCCTCGGCGGCGTCGCGATCCTCCTGGGATTCGTGCCGCTCTGCGTCCTGCTGGCCGTGACGATCATCGGCATCCCGCTGATCCCGGTGGCGGTGATGCTTCTCGTCGCCCTCTTCCTGTTCGGGTTCACGGTCTCGGCCGCATGGCTCGGCGAGAGGCTGCCATTCCTTCAGGAGAAGACACCCGTCAAGACGGTCGCCCTGGGAGGCGTCGTGTTCGTCCTCGTGGGCCTGATCCCGTGGATCGGCACCGTCGCGCTGATGCTCGCGGCCGCCTTCTCGGCCGGCGCGACGCTCCTCTCGCGCTTCGGGCGTACGCCGGCGGTTGCGGTCTAGGCCGATGATGCGACGCGCGGCGTCACGAGCGCTGATGGTGGTGGCCGCCGCGGTCGCGGTCGGGGCGGCACTGGTGTACGGCCAGGTCCGCGATGCGGGCCCGATCGAGCATGTGACGCTCCGCTCGGGCTCCTATGCCGACTTCCGCCAGGTGTTCGTGCGGGAGGCGCCGGCGGATGCATCGGTCCCCGCGACGCTCCGCTTTCCCGATCAGCCGCGGGATCGGTATCCGGCGGTGGTGGTGGTCCACACGATCAGCGGCTTCCGGGAGGCCAACGAGGGCTGGCTGGCGGCTGAGCTGCGCCGGAGCGGGTTCGCGACGCTGACCTACGACAGCTTCAGCGCGCGGGGCCTGAGCCAGTCCGCGGTCATCGGCTCCCGCGCCGGCCCGCCGATCGCGTCCGGAGTCGCCGACGCGTTCGCCGCGCTGCAGTTCCTGGCCGGGCACCCGCGGATCGCCGCCGACCGCATCGGCATCGTCGGCTTCTCGTTCGGCGGCGAGGTGGCGCATCTCACCGCGTTCGAGACGGTCCGTGCCGCGTTGGGGGCGGGGCCGGCGCGGTTCGCGGCTCACGTCGCCACCTATCCAGGGGGTACCTACGGCGCGCGGGCCGAGGCGGGCGCGTATACCGGCGCTCCGATCCTGATGCTGCTCGGGGAGAAGGACGACAACCTGCCGGTGGCCAAGGTCGAGGGCTATCTCGCCTACGCGAGCGCCGCGGGGCATCCGGCGCCGATCGCGACGGTGGTCTATCCGGGCGCGTTCCACGCCTGGACCGCACCCACCCTGGGCGCCCCGCGCTTCTACCCCCAATACGTCGCTAGCCCGCGGAAGTGCCCCTTCATCCTGTTCGGGCGCGGGGCGCCCACCATGCTCGTGGACGGGCGCGCGCAGCCGCTCGACCCGGATGCGCTCGCCGCGTGCCAGGCCGCGGGGTCGGGCTACACGATGGGGTTCGACGAGGCCACCCGGACCAGATCGACCGCGGACACGCTGGCATTTCTCCAGCGCCACCTGGACCCCTGAGACGACATTCCTGGAGGCTCCGATGAGCGAGGATCGGGCGGCGCAAACGCGGGAGTACTGGCTGGAAACGCTCGCCCGGTACAAGCGCGACCCGGACGGCCCGCGGTCCGCCGACTACTGGTCGCCGTCGCTCGACTGCGCGAGCCGCGACGAGCTGAGGGCCATCCAGGACGCGAAGCTCGCGGCGCTCACTCCGTTCCTTTACGAGAACAGCACGTTCTATCGTCGCCGCTTCGATCGGCTCGGCCTACTGCCCACCGACCTCCGCACCGTGGACGATCTGCCGAAGTGGCCGGTCGTCGACAAGACCGAGATGATGGAGGATCTACAGGCCACGCCGCCCTTCGGCACGTACACCACGCACGACGATGCCCTGTGGGCTGCGCGCGGCTGGATGATGTTCTCCTCTTCGGGCTCGACCGGTGTGCCGAGGGTCTTCCGCTATTCCCAGATCGATCGCGAGCTGTGGGCGTGGGCGAACGCACGGGCGCTGCACGCCTTCGGTATCCGGCCGGGCGACAGCGTGTTGATCTGTGCGGGCTACGGACCGCACGTGTTCGCCTGG
>DASZJM010000466.1:0-2331 GCA_035948165.1 Candidatus Methylomirabilota bacterium | reverse complement strand
CGCGCATACCGGGCCGCGTACCGGCCCGTTTCGACAGGAGGGCACGATGACGTCCTATGAGGAGCGGGGTGGACTGGCGGTGGCGGATCGGGATGCGACGCTGGTCGCGCAGCTACGTGGGCGGGAGGCGGGAGCGGCGGAGGAGCTGGTGGGAGTCTACGGGGATCGCGTGTACCGGCTCGCAATCCGCATCACCGGGAGCCCGTCCGACGCGGAGGAGGTGACGCAGGACGCCCTCTGGGCCGCCAGTCGCAAGATCGACAGCTTCCGGGGGGCGGCCGCCTTCGGCTCCTGGCTCTACCGGATCACCGCGAATGCGGCCTACCAGAAGCTGCGGGGCCGGCGGAACGCCCGGCACGAGATCTCGTGGGACGACTTGCCGCCCGCGTTCGACGGCAAGGGCCAGTATCTCGAGCCGGCGGCCGACTGGTCGCCCAAGCTCCGGGATCCGGCGATCGACGCCGAGCTGCGGACCGCGCTGCGCGCGGCCATCGACGAGCTGCCGGGGGAGTATCGTGCGCCCCTCGTCCTGCACGACGTCGAAGGGCTCTCGACCCAGGAGATCGCGGAGGTGCTGCACGTCAAGCCGGGCACCATCAAGTCACGGCTGCACCGGGCGCGGCTTCACCTGAGGAAGCGCCTGGCGGAGGTACGCTAGCCCGAAGCGCAGGAACGCGACACTGCCCGGCGCAACCCGCGGATCTCGGGTATGAGCCGGGCGCCGTCCTGGCCGCGGTGACGTCGGGGCGCCGGGCTCGACGAGCGCCTAGCCCGCGATGTCGCCGACCACCCGCACGCGCGTGCGGAGCGAGTTGCCGGGCAGGTAGGCGAGCGGCAGGTCTTCCACCTCCACCACGTTGATGGTGCCCCGGTCGGCGCCGGCCTCCACCGCCTTGTCCTCGGCCGCCCGGCGGGCGCGCGCGATGGCCTCGTCCCGGGTGAGGTCCTGGAAGATCTGGTCCACCTCGCCGCTCACCTGGGCGATGGCGGCGCCGACCGCGTTGGCCACCGCCTGGTGCGGCACGTTGAGGACCTCGGAGACGCCAGCCAGGCGCGGCGGCACCAGGAACGACCCGCCGCCCACCGCGATCAGCGGCGCGTCGCCCGCGTCGGTCTTCATGCGGTCGACGCCCTCCTCGATCATGGCGCGGATGCGGGTGAGGGCCGCCTCCACCAGCGCGGCCGGCAGCCCGGCCACCCGCGCGCGGTCGCCCAGGTCGATGAGCCCGGCCGCCACCGCGACGTCGGTGACGGTGAGCACGTCGCCACCGAAGACCAGCGCCTGCTCGGTGAGGCGATAGCCCACGCTGGCCGGGCCGATGGTGGGCGCCGGCGCCGCGCCGCGGACCATGGTGCCACCGCCGAGGCCGAGCGAGAGGAGATCGGGCATGCGGAACAGGGTGCGGACCCCGCCGATCTCGACCACGCTGTTGGCCTCGCGGGGGAAGCCGTGGCGCAGGCTCCCGATGTCGGTGGTGGTGCCGCCCACGTCCACCACCAGCGCCTCGTCGCGCTTGGAGAGAAACGCGGCGCCGCGCATCGAGTTGGTGGGCCCCGAGGCGAACGAGTAGACCGGGTAGGTCTCCGCCACCTCCGCGAGCATGACGGTGCCGTCGTTCTGGGTGAGGTAGAGCGGGGCCGCGATGCCGCTGCCGCGCAACGCCTCGGTGAAGGCCCGCGTGGTCTTGCGAGCCAGCTCGATGAGGCAGGCGTTGAGCAGGGCCGCGTTCTCGCGCTCGAGCAGGCCGATGCGGCCGAGGCGGTGCGACAGGGTCACCGCCACGTCGGGGCACTCCTCCTGGAGGATCTTCGCCGCGTCCTCCTCGCCCGCCGGGTTGAGCGGCGAGAAGACCGCCGCGATCGCGACCGAGCGGATGCCCGCCTCGCGGATGCGCCGGGCCGCCGCGCGCATCCCCCGCGCGTCGAACGGGACGAGCGGGCGGCCGTCGAACTCGTGGCCGCCCTCGAGCATCACCACCTCCGCCCGCACCAGCTCCGCGAGATCCTCCGGCCAGTCCACGAACGGGGGCAGCGAGGCGCCGGAGGGCAGGCCGATGCGTACCGCGGCCACCCGGCCCAGGTCGCGCCTTTGCACCACCGCGTTGGTGAAGTGGGTAGTGCCGATCATCACCGCCTGCGCGCCGCGGGCGTCGGGCGCCTGGGCCAGGAGCCCGGCCAGGGCGCGGGTGATGCCGGTGGTGACATCAGGGGTTGTTGCCGTCTTCACCGCGACACTGACACTGCCATCCTCCAGCAATACCGCGTCGGTGTTGGTGCCGCCCACGTCGATGCCGATGCGCCGTCTCATGCGAACACCGAGCGGAAGTCGAG
>DASZJM010000465.1:0-2529 GCA_035948165.1 Candidatus Methylomirabilota bacterium | reverse complement strand
GCCGCCGCTGGCCAGCGCAGTCGAGCCGGAGCAGACCGCGTCGCGCTCCAGCACGACGACACGGCCGTACTTCCGCCGCGCGAGGTGGTAGGCGGTGGCCGCCCCCATGATCCCCGCCCCGATGATGATCGCGTCCGCGGTCTCGGCCCTCGCGCGCGGATCATAGCACCGCGGCCGGCCGGCCGCGCGGCGGCCACCTCGGGCGATCCCTCAGCCGGTGCGCGCCTTCAGGAACGAGCTCTTGCGCGCGATCTTTCCGCTCGCGAAGGTGAAGAGATCGCAGCCGTCGACCTCCACCCGGCGCCCGTCGGGGGTGGTCCCCGCGAAGCGCCACTCCGAGACCGCGCGATCGCCCGCCACCACGTGGCGGGTGTCCTCGAACCGCACGTCGGGGAACGCCTCGAAGATCCGCGCGAAGGCGCGGCGCACCGCCTCGCGCCCGACGTGCCGGCCGCCGCAGGCCTCGGGGCCGGAGGCGCTGTCGAACACGCACTCCTCGGCCATGAAGCTCATCAGGCGGTCGACGTCGTGGCCATTCCAGCCCTGCTCGAAGAACGCGTCCAGATCGCTCGTGGTCATCATGGGCAGCAGCATCGCGCCTACCCGCGCGATCGGTCAATTCCCCATACAACTGGTAGGTGCGCGCGCGGGGCCCCATGTATGGCGTCGGTGGGGTGCCCCGCCCCCATACATCTATGCGGAGGTGACTGATGCCCCCATATTTTGCGACGGCCCCCTCACCCTGCCCCTCACCCCGCCCTCTCCCCAGAGGGGAGAGGGGGGAAGAGGTGTGCTAGCATCGGCCACTCGAAAGGACTCCTCCCATGACCATTCGCGTCGCCGGCATCGAGGTCTCACACTGGCACTCACTCTTCGACGCCGCGTACCTGCGGCATCTGGTCAAGATGCCCGACGTGGCGCTGGTCGCGGTGCAGGACAGCGACGGCGCGCTCGCCCGCAAGCGCGCGGCCGAGGTCGGCAACCCCCAGGTCTTCACCGACTACGTTCGGATGCTGGAGGAGACGAAGCCCGACTTCGTGATGGCGCTGGGCCGGCACCGGCAGATGGCGCGCATCGCCCACGACCTGCTGGACCGCCGCGTGCCGTTCCTCATGGAGAAGCCGATGGGGATCAGCGCGGACGAGGTGCAGTCGGTGGCGGACAAGGCGGCGCGCCTCGGGGTCTACGCCGCGGTACCGCTCTCGCAGCGCTACCAGCCCTTCGCGATCCGCGCGCGCGAGCTGCTGGCCGCCGGCCGCTTCGGCCCGCTCTCCCACATCTACGTGCGCGTCAACCGCCCCGGACCCGCGCGCTACCCGGCGTGGGACTCGGGGTGGATGCTCGATCCGGCCGAGGCCGGCGGCGGCTGCCTGCGCAACCTGGGCCCCCACGGCCTCGACATCTTCCTGTATCTCACCGGCGAGGACGCGCGCGTGACCGGAGCCCAGATCAGCTATCGGGCCCACGGTCAGCGCGTCGAGGACTACGCCTCGGTGCTCCTGCGGTCTGGGAGCGGCGTGCTGGGCACAGTCGAAATTGGCAACGGCTTCCCGCGGGTGGGCACCGACGGGGAGTGGAAGATCGCCGGACGCGACGCGATCCTGACCGTGAAGGACAACGTGATGAAGCTCGCCACCGCCGAGGGTGACGAGGTCACGCCGGGCACCGAGATCGAGGCCCCGTACTACACCACCATCCGCGACGCGCTCGACTGCTGGCAGCGGGGCGCGCCCCCGCCGGTCGGGGTGGCCGACTGCGCCCGGGCAGTACGCCTGGTCGACCAGGCCTACGCGCTGGCCGGCCGCCCCGCCTGACCGTTTCCCGGCCTGCCGGGAACCCCTCTCCCCCTCCCCCGGTTGTGACCACCGGGGGTCGACCCGCATCTCAAGGGTGTCGACTGGAGAGGGGATGATGACCGTGGAGAGGACGAAGAGCATGGCGCGGCGCCTGGTGTTTGGGGCGCTGCTCGCGGCCGCCGCCGGCGGATTCCTCGGCGCGTGCAGCTCATTGCCGCCGGGGCCGACCTACACCCAGGACGAGCTGCGGGTGATCTGCGAGCGCCGCGGCGGATGGTGGCGCGGCAGCCTGATCGAGGGATTCTGCGAGTTCCAGACGGCGTCCAACCAGGCGCCGTGACGCCGGACACCCGGCGCCGGTAAATCTGACCCGCGCGGCCTGGAACCGGGCCGCGCGGGGTTGTTTTTTCCCACCTAGCGCCGGCGCGCGCGATGCACCGGGCCCGCCGGCGGCCTGCCGAACGCCCGCAAGATTTCGCGAGCCATCAGCTGCCCCCGCAGCCGCAACGCCCGCTCCGCGGTGACCGCACGCGCGGCGGCCGGCCAGCCGAAATAGCCGAGCCCTCCCGGGGCGATCTCCTCGAAGGTCCGTGCCCCCTTCCGGAGCGCGGCGCGATAGTCCACCCACGCCGGCGGCAGGCGCCGGATCATCGGGCGCCGCGCCAGCTCGGGCCGCCGGGCCAGCACCAGCGCGGTCTCGAGCTCGCCCGAGTGCCACTCGAAGGCCGGGCGC
>DASZJM010000464.1:0-6511 GCA_035948165.1 Candidatus Methylomirabilota bacterium | reverse complement strand
CCAGATCCACTCGAACCTGCCGCATCATCACGCGGGGGCCCTGCGGATCCTGGGCTGCGAGGCCACCCGCGAGGCGGTCGCCGCCGCGGTGGCGAAGTGGGCGGCCGCCGATCTCGAGGACGCGTTCGCGGCCGCGGGGCTGCCCACCGGGATGGTGCGCTCGCGGGCGGAGTGGCACGCGCACCCGCAGGGCGTCGCGGTCGCGGGGCTGCCGCTGCTCGAGATCGTGCGGATCGGCGAGGCACCGCCCGAGGCGCCGGGCGACGGGCCCCGCGCGCTCTCCGGGGTCCGGGTGCTCGACCTCACGCGCGTCATCGCGGGGCCCGTCTGCGGGCGCACGCTGGCGGCGTACGGGGCCGACGTGCTGCTCGTCACCGCGCCGCACCTGCCGAATCTCCGCGGCCTCGTCGTCGACACCGGGCTCGGCAAGCTCTCGGCGTCGCTCGATCTCCGTCAGGGCGGCGACCTCGCGACCCTGCGGTTCCTGATCGGGGAGGCGGACGTCTTCTGCCAGTCCTATCGTCCGGGCGCGCTCGCGCACTGGGGCCTGGCGCCGGAGGACGTGGCGCGGCTCCGGCCCGGCATCGTCTACGTCACCCTTTCCGCGTTCGGCCACGAGGGCCCGTGGCGGGCCCGCCGGGGATTCGAGACCATCGTCCAGTCGGTGAGCGGGATGGCGCACGAGCAGGGCATCGCCGCCGGCGGTGAGGCGCCGCGGCATCTGCCCGCGCAGGTGGTGGACCACGGGACCGGCTACCTCGCCGCCTTCGGCGCGATGATGGCGCTGGCGCGGCGCGCGCTCGAGGGCGGCAGCTATCTGGTGCGGGTCTCGCTGGCCCAGACCGGGCGCTGGGTCGACGGGCTCGGCCGCGTGGATGGGCGCGCCACGCCCGACCTCCCGCTCGAGGCGGTGCAGGATCTGATCGCCGACATGGACACGCCGTTCGGCCTGCTCCGGCACGTCGTGCCCGCCGCCCGTTTCTCGGAGACGCCCGCGCGCTGGTCTCGTCCCACGGTGCCGCCGGGGACGCATCCCGCCGCCTGGCCCGCGTAGCGACGACGCGCCGACCGGGCGCGGCCGCGCGCCCGGGCCGGTCGTAGTGGACCTTGGTCCAATATCTCGTCCCGCACGTTCCGTCTAGACTTTGGGTCCGACTCACTCATTCTCCGAAGGGCCAGGAGGCAACTCATGTTCGTGCAACCCACGTGGATCAAGCCGGGTGTCTGGGGGGCGGTGGTGGGTAGTGTGCTCACGATGATCGTGGGATTCGGATGGGGAGGCTGGACCACGAGCGGCACCGCGGGCCAGATGGCGGTCAAGCAGGCCGACGCCGCGGTCACCGCGGCGCTGGTGCCGATCTGTCTCGCCGGGGAGAAGGTCGACGTCGCCCGCGTCAAGAAGCTGGGCGAGCTCACCGCGATCTCCTCGTCCTGGGAGCAGACCGAGTTCGTGATGAAGACCGGGTGGGCGACCTTCCCGGGGCAGACCGATCCGAATCGCGCGGTGGCGGAAGGCTGCGCTTCGGCCCTGCTCAAGACCGCGGCCACCAAGTAGCGCGAAGTGTCCGCTCCTCGCGATGGCACAGCATCGCGTGTCACCGGAGGACCATGATGGCGGGTGGAGTCATCGTCGGCGTCCTGCGGGAGCGTCATCCGGACCACATCGTCCTCCGAGACGGCACCAAGATCTTCCTCCCCGCCAAGCTGGCCTCGAGCGAGTTCGCCATCGGGATCGGCCTGACGGTGGCCTACACGCTCAAGAAGGACGGCATCCGGGTGGCCGACAACATCTGGCGCTCCGACTAGCCGCGCCGCCCCCGCGAAATTGGACCAAGGTCCAATGGGCGGTCGCCCGGCGGGCTGCTATCGTCTCCATCGATGTGGCGTAGACTCGTCGCGGGCGGGCTGCTGGGGCTGGGCTTGGTGTCCAGCGCGCGAGCGCTGGACCCGCAGGCCCTCGTGGGAGACTGGGTCGGCGAGTGGAACAATGCCCTCGGCGGCCGCGACGCGGTGTACATGACGGTCAGCCGCGTGCGCGGTGACCGGGTCGAGGGCACCGTGTACCGGCAGGACGCGCCGGGCGCGCCGTCCGACAACCGCGACCTCGGTTTCGTGGGAACGCTGATCGGAAGCACGCTGTCCGTCCGGGGCGGGCCTACCGTGCCGGGAAGCCCGACGATGAGCTTCTCCTGCAGTGTCAGCCGCGACGGCACCCGGATGGAGGGATTCTTCCAGGCGGCCGGCCGGTCGGCGGTGTCGTTGGCCAAGAGGAGCCCCTGAGGCACGTGGTGATCGAGGATCGGAGCTATCCGGTGACGCCCCCGTCGATGACGGTGAAATCCGGGATCATCACCGGAGAGGTCGTCGACCTGAAGGTCACCGAGCGCGTCGAGAAAGACACCGACCGCGTCGTGTCGCCCGCGCGGCTCACCGGAACGCTCCGCCTCGAGAACACCTCCGTGAGCCGAACGGTGCGCCTGGTGGAGGGCAAGCTCCTGTTCATGGACGTCCACGGGCAGGTCATCAAGCTCGAGGGCGACCGCGCGGAGCCGATCGTCCGGTTCACCCCGTACGGCAACGAGCGGCTCGACCCCGGGCAGGATACGACCCAGGCCCTCGACGTGGAGTTTCCCGTGGAGGCCTTGAAGGCGGAGCGGCTGAAGGAGATCCGCCTGGAGTTGACCTACATCCCGTCCCCGTTCCGCGAGGAGGTCGTCAACTTCGTGGTGTCGATCGGCGCGGGCCAGTAGGCAGGAGGATCACCGATGACCAGATTCATCCAGCTGTGCGCGTCGCAGAACAACCTCTTCGCGCTCGACGAGGAGGGCCACGTGTACCAGTACCACTTCAACGTGAGGACCTGGGTCAAGCTGGCCGCCACGCGTGACCTGCAGGAGAACGGAGCGGCTACGTCCTAGCCGCCCCGCCCGCGCCCGGCTCCCGCCGCCGGGCTGGCGTGTTCAGGGTCTAGAAGTCGCCGCCGCCGTGCGGCATGGCCGGCATGGCCGCCTTCTCTTCCGGGCTGTCGGTGATCAGCGCCTCGGTGGTGAGCAGCAGGGAGGCGATCGAGGCCGCGTGCTGGAGCGCCACACGCTCCACCTTGGTCGGATCGATGATTCCGGCCTTCACCATGTCCACGTACTGGTTCGACTCGGCGTCGAACCCATACGAGGCATCCTTGGAGCTCTTCACCTTCTCGACGACGATGGAGCCCTCCAGTCCCGCGTTCTCCACGATCTGACGCAGCGGCTCCTCGAGGGCCCGCCGCACGATGTCCACTCCGGTCGCCTCGTCGCCGGATAGCTTGAGCGAGTCGAGGGCCACCGAGGCCCGCAGCAGCGCGACCCCGCCGCCCGGCACGATGCCTTCCTCCACCGCGGCCCGCGTCGCGTTGAGCGCATCCTCCACGCGGGCCTTCTTCTCCTTCATGGCGGTCTCGGTCGCGGCTCCGACCTTGATGACCGCGACGCCGCCCGCCAGCTTGGCGAGGCGCTCCTGCAGCTTCTCGCGGTCGTAGTCCGAGGTGGTCTCCTCGATCTGAGCCCGGATCTGCTTGATGCGGCCCTCGATGCTCGCGGACTTGCCCGCGCCGTCGATGAGGGTCGTGTTGTCCTTGGTGACGACCACCTTCTTGGCCCGGCCCAGGTCTTCGAGCTTCAGGTTCTCGAGCTTGATCCCCAGGTCTTCCGTGATGGCCTTGCCCGCGGTGAGCAGGGCGATGTCTTCCAGCATGGCCTTGCGGCGGTCGCCGAAGCCCGGGGCCTTGACCGCGCACGCCGAGAGGGTCCCGCGCAGCTTGTTGACCACGAGGGTGGCCAGACCCTCACCTTCCACGTCCTCCGCGACGATCAGGAGGGGCTTGCCCGACTGGGCGACCTGCTCCAGGAGGGGCAGCATGTCCTTCATGACGCTGAGCTTCTTCTCGGAGATCAGGATCAGGCAGTCCTCGAGGACCGCTTCCATGCGCTCGGCGTCCGTCACGAAATAGGGCGACAGGTAGCCGCGGTCGAACTGCATGCCCTCGACGACCTCGAGGGTGGTGTCCATCCCCTTGGCTTCCTCGACGGTGACCACCCCGTCCTTGCCGACCTTCTCCATCGCCTCCGCGATGAGGCTGCCGACCGTCGCGTCGTTGTTGGCCGCGATGGTGGCGACCTGCGCGATCTCCTTCTTGTCCTTGGTGGACTTGGACAGCTTCTGCAGCTCCAGGACCACCTTCTCGACCGAGCGCTCGATGCCGCGCTGCAGCGCGGTGGGGTTCGCGCCCGCGGTCACGTTCTTGAGGCCGGCGCGGAAGATGGCCTGGGCCAGGACGGTGGCGGTGGTGGTGCCGTCGCCCGCGATATCCGAGGTCTTGGAGGCGACCTCCTTGAGCATCTGGGCGCCCATGTTCTCGAAGTGATCTTTCAGCTCGATTTCCTTCGCGACGGTCACCCCGTCCTTCGTGATGGTCGGGCTGCCGAACTTCTTGTCGATGACCACGTTGCGGCCCTTCGGGCCCAGCGTGACCTTGACCGCGTGGGCCAGGACGTTGACCCCGCGGAGGAGGGCCGCGCGGGCTTCCTCTTTGAACTGGAGCTGCTTTGACATGGATCTGTTCCTCCGGCGAATGTGGACTGGACGTGAGCTGCGACTACGAATGTCAGGAAGCGATGACGCCGAGGACGTCCTCCTCTTTCATGATGAGGAGGTCCTGGCCGTCGAGGGTGATGTCGTTGCCGGAGTACTTGCCGAAGAGCACCCGATCGCCCGCCTTCACGTCGAGCGGGATCTTCTTGCCGTCTTCGGACACCCGTCCCTTGCCGACCGCGATGACCTTGCCCTCCTGCGGCTTCTCCTTGGCGCTGTCCGGAATGATGATGGCGCCCCGCCGAGCCGGCTGGTCCTCGATCCGCTTGATGAGGACGCGGTCGTGCAGGGGATGTAGGGTCGTCGTGTGTTTTGCCTGAGCCATGATGTCGGTCCCTCCCACCGTCACGCTACGCGCTCGAGCGGGGCCGGGATAGTAGACCAAGGTCCAATAGGCCCCCGGGACCGCGCCGACTAGAGTCGGGGGATGGCGGTCGTGGCCCCGGCGAGTGCACGCACCTTCTCGCAGGTCTTCGCAAAGCGGGAAGGACCCTACCATCTGTACGACGCGGGCGGCCGCCCGCTGATCCGGATGGAATCGGGCGCGCACGTCCTGGGGGCGCTGGTCGACGATCGCGCGCGGCTGGTGTTTCTCGACGACGCCGGGAGCCCGGAGGAGTCGGCGCTGCGGATCACGTATCCGACCCGGGAGTGGTATCCGGGACGGGTGGAGCCCAGCGCGTGCGACTGCGGAGAGGGCGGTTGCGCGGGGCGGCTCGTGATCACGCTGCACGACGCGCACGCCGGCCCGGGCTGGATGCTGACCTTCAGGGGCTAGACTGCCGCGGGGTCGGGCGCGGGCCCGCCGCGTTGCCGAGCGGGGCGGGGGGCACTATAGTGGCGAGTGGATGGCCGGCGACTGGGCGGTCTGGCAAGTGGCGGTGGGCGGTGGACTCGCGCTCTCGTCACTGCTCCTCGCCGTCGGCATGCTGCTCGAGCGGGCCCGGCGTCGTCGCGCGGAGGTCTTGCTCGGCGAGCGACTCCAGTTCGAGACCTTGCTCTCCGAACAGGTGGCCACCTTCAGCCGCATCTCCGCGGTCGACGTCGATCGAGAGATCCAGCGGGCGCTGCGCCGGATCGCCGACTTGCTCGGGGTGGACTGGGGTAACCTGACCGAGTACTCCGACGACACCCGGACCGCCCGGGTTACCCACTGGTGGGTGGCCGACGAGCGGGGCCCGCAGCCGCCCGCGATCGGGTTCGAGGAGATCCCCTGGGTGGTGACCCGCCTCCGGCGCGGAGAGCTGGTCCGGTTCTCCCGGGTCGAGGATCTGCCGGAGAGCGACGCGGCGCTGGATCGACAGTCCTATCGCCGCCTGGGCATCAAGTCGCAGGTGGCGGTGCCGTTGACGGTGGAGGGCGTGGTGGTCGGTGCCCTCGCGTTCAGCACCGTGAGGACCGAGCGGGCCTGGCGGGACGAGTTCGTCGTGAGGCTCCAGCTCCTGGGGGACGTGTTCGCCAACGCGCTGTCGCGGCGCCGGTCCGAGGTGGAAGGGCAGCGGCTTCGCCAGAGCCTCGCCCACGTGGGGCGCGTATCGACCATGGGGGAGCTGACCGCCTCCCTGGCCCACGAGCTCAATCAGCCCCTGACCGCCATCCTGAGCAACGCGCAGGCCGCCCAGCTCATCCTCGACTCGCCCCGGAGGGATCTCACCGAGATCCGCGAGATCCTCGGCGACATCGTCGAGGACGACAAGCGCGCGGGCGAGATCATCCATCGCCTGCGCGGCTTCCTCAAGACGGGCAGTCTCGAGCTCCAGCCCCTCGACATCGGAGACCTGGTCGGGCAGGTGGCGCGGCTCGTGAGCAGTGACGTGATCATCCGGCACGTGCAGATCCGTCTCGAGCTGGGCGCCGGATTGCCGCCGGTGTGCGGGGATCG
>DASZJM010000463.1:0-3800 GCA_035948165.1 Candidatus Methylomirabilota bacterium | reverse complement strand
CCGCCCGGGGCCAAGTTGCCCCGCAGGATCGCGATGCCGCCCTCGGACTTCAGCGCCTTCGCGAGCGGCTTGATCACCTGCTGGCCCGCCGGCTCGGAGGCGGCCTTCACCTCCTCGCCGATGGTGCGGCCGGTGACCGTCTTCTCGCTCCCGTGGAGCAGGCGCGCCTCCAGCAGGCGCTTGCCCACCACCGCCATGCCGCCCGCGTCGTACATCTCGGGCGCGGTGTAGTTGCCCCACGGCTTGAGATCCGCGACCACCGGAGTCTTGCGCGAGATGCGGTCGAAGTCCTCGATCGCGAGCTTGACCCCGAAGTCCCGCGCGGTGGCCATGAGGTGGAGCACCGCGTTGGTGGAGCCGCCGGTGGCCATGACGCCCGCGATGGAGTTCTCGAAGCTCTTGCGGGTGACGATCTTGCGCGGGGTCAGACCCTGGCGCACCAGCTCCATCACGAGCTTGCCCGACTCGAAGGCGACCTCCTCCTTGCGGGGGTCGATGGCGGGAATGTCGTTCCAGCCCATCGGCGACATGCCGAGCATCTCGTAGGCGGTGGCCATGGTGTTGGCGGTGAACTGGCCGCCGCAGGCGCCCGCGCCCGGACAGGCGTGGTCCTCCACGTCTTTGAACTGCTCGAGCGGGATCTTGCCCGCGTTGTAGGCCCCGATCGCCTCGAACACGTCCTGGATGGTGAGGTTGCGGCCCGCGAACGGACCCTCGGTGCCCGCGCAGCGCCCGAACATGATCGAGCCGCAGTAGAGCATGAGGCCCGGGATGTCGAGGCGTCCCAGCACCATGGTCATGGCCGGGATCGTCTTGTCGCAGCCGGAGATCGTGACGATGCCGTCGAACATGTGGCTGCGCGCGACCAGCTCCACCGAGTCGGCCACGACCTCCCGACTGATGAGCGAGCCCTTCATGCCCTCGGTGCCCATGGTGATGCCGTCGGTGATCGAGATGGTGTTGACCTCGATCGGCGTGCCGCCCGCGGCTCGGATGCCCTGCATGACCTTCTCGGCCAGCTTCCGGTGGTTCCAGTTGCAGGGCATGGTCCCGATCCAGCTGTGGGCCACCCCGATCTGGGGGCGCGCGAGATCCTGATCGCTGAAGCCGACCGCCTTCATCATGGCGCGGGCGGCGGCACGGTCGGTGCCTTCGAGGAGGACGCGGCTGCGCTTGCGGGGATCGACGGCCATCGCAGACTCCTTTGTCGTGGGGCGCTCGGGTTGGCGCGATTCTACAGCAGCTCGCGGAGGGGGACCAGCGCGTAGCCCTGGGCGCGGAGGCCCGCGATCAGGGCGGGCAGGTACTCCACGAGGCGGCGCCCGGCGCCGGGCACCCCGTCCGCGTCGTGCAGATCGTAGATCGCGCCCGCGCGCGCCCGCGCGAGCCCCCGCCGCGCCTGCTCGGCCGGCACGACGGGGCGCCGGCTCTCCGGCTGCACCGTCCAGAAGACGCAGGGCGTCCCGAGCTCGCGGGCCACCCCGAACATCGCGAGGTTGGTCTTGCCCCACGGCGGGCGGAAGAAGCGGGGCGGCGCGCCCGCCGCGTCCGCGATGGCGGCGTGCCCATCGCCTATCTCGCGCTCGGTGTGGGCCGGCCCGCAGCGCCAGAGGCTCGGGTGGCTCCACGTGTGGTTGCCCAGGTCGTGGCCGGAGTCGGCGATGCGCCGTGCCTGCTCGGGGGCCAGTCGGGCGCGCTGTCCGATGAGGAAGAAGGCGGCGCGCACACCCTCGCGGGCCAGCACGTCGAGGACGCGCGGCGTCCACTCGGGGTCCGGCCCGTCGTCGAAGGTGAGGCTGACCGCGCGGTGCTCGCGCGGGCCGCGCCAGATCGATCCGAGGGTGAGCAGGTGCGAGCCCCACGTGTAGGCGCCCCACAGCCCGGGCGCCGCTCCCGCCACCAGCCAGCCGGTCCGCTTCACGGCGAGGGCCGCTTGGCCACGAGCAGGGTCAGCCGCCCGCTCTGCACGACCTCGTCGCGCTGGTTGAGGATCGAGCGCTCCTCGATGACCACCCCGCCCTCCTTCATCGAGCGCTTGGCCACCGTGGTCGAGACGCTGCGGATGGTGTCGCCCACGCGCGTCGGCTTGAGGAAGCGCCACTCGAATCCCATGAACGCGAGCACCACGAGCGGCGGCTGCGGCACCCGCCAGCCGAGACCGGACGACATGCAGAGGGGGATGAGATCCGGGATGGCCCCCGGCTCGGACGGAGGGGTCAGGGTGAGCGAGCCGAAGAGCGTGGCGTGGGTCTCGGTGAGGGTCATGCCCGGGGTCTCGAGGGGCACGTTGGTCTGCACGTCCTCGAAGTAGAGCCGCCGCTCGGCCGGCGTGCCCGCCATTCGTCTATTCCTCAGGCGGGCCGGCGGCCGACCAGGTGATCGGTCTCGCCTTCCTGCACCACCTCGCCGCGCTGATTGACCACGCGGCGCTCCAGCGTGATGAGCCCCACGCGCGGCTGCTCGCCGTCCTTCTTGGCCGAGACGCGCGCCTCGACGTGGATGGTGTCGCCGATCTTGATCGGCCCCTTGAACTTCCACTTCACCGCGGCGAGCGGGCCGACCGCCTGCCCGGGCACCACCCGGTCGAGGAGGCCCTGCTGGATCGACAGCCCGAGCAGGCCGTGGGCGATGCGCTCGCCGAAGAGCGACGCCTTCATGTGCTCGGCGTCGGTGTGGAGCACGTTGTAGTCGCCGCTCAGGCCGGCGAAGATCACGAGGTCGGCCTCGGTCACGGTGCGGCCGGGCGAGGTGTACTGCTCGCCGAGCTGGATATCCTCGAAGTAGACGACCGGCTCGCCGCTCACGGGGAGCAGAATAGCACGCCGGCTCGCGCCTTCCCGCGTCGTGGGATCGCAGTCTGCGCGGACCCGTATGGTGCGCTCGTTGACCGGAAGCGGACCGGTGTTCGCCGGCCCGACCGGTGTCCGCACCAACGGAGGTGGCCATGCAGAGTCGCCGACAATTCATCCTCAAGGGTGCCAAGCTCGTGGCGGTCGGAGCGGCCGCCGCGTCCGCCGGGCCGAGTGTATTCGTGCGTGGAGCCGGCGCGGCCGACAAGCAGCTCAAGGTCCTCCAGTGGGCGCACTTCGTGCCCGCCTACGGCAAGTGGTTCGACTCCACATGTTCATCGGCCTGGCGAGCGCCTTCGAGGAGCACGTGATCGACCTCAGGGAGGTGTCGGGCAGGCTCGAGAAGAAGTACGGCAAGCCCGTCGAGCTGGCCACCCGCAGCACCTACAACCCGCTCACCAAGAAGCAGTTCGCCCTGTCCGACATGCGGGTCCCGGATCCCCGCAACTACCACAAGAAGGTGTGGACCGACATCGGCATGCCCAGCGGCCCGGCGACCTACGAGGATCTGGTGAAGGCGGCGCCCGAGATCAAGCCCCAGATCAAGCCCGAGATCAAGCCCCAGATCAAGCCCGAGATCAAGCCCGAGATCAAGCCCGAGATCAAGCCCGAGATCAAGAACGTGGCGCCGTCGTGATCTCCGCGCTCACCCTCACGATCCAGGAGCTCGTCTACAGCCTGACCTTCATCTCGTCGGTGGGGCGGATGACGGTCAGCGTGGGGGTGCCGGTGGCGATCCGGGGCGACGTCTACTACTGGGGGTCGCTGATGGCCGCCTGCCTGATCACGAGCGTGCCCCTGGCCATCCTTTACAACTTCTTCCTCGACCGCTTCATCGCCGGCTTCACGGTCGGCGCCATCAAGTAGGGCCGGCGCGGAACCTTGACATCCGTGTCCGGGCCTACTTAGAATTCAGACCGACCAGTCGGTCTGGCCGACTACCCGAACCCG
>DASZJM010000462.1:0-4248 GCA_035948165.1 Candidatus Methylomirabilota bacterium | reverse complement strand
GCTGTGACCAGCGCCGGTGGCCCGCCCCTTCCCCTCCCTGACGACGCAGCCGCAGACGCCCACGTCCGTCACAACGTCGTCGCGCTCGGCGTCGACTTCGGTCTCTTCGGGGTCGGGCTCTCCTTCGCGTCCCAGTCCACGCTCCTGCCCGCATTCGCCGCGCACCTCGGCGCGTCGAACCTGCTCATCGGTGCCATCCCGGCGCTGATGACCCTCGGCTGGAATCTCCCCTCGCTGTTCGCGGCCGGCTACACCGAGTCGCTCGCGCAGAAGCTTCCCTTCGTGCTGCGCTACACGATCTGGGAGCGGATCCCGTTCCTGATCCTGGCCGCGGTGGCCTTCTTCGTGGCGGTTCCCGCGCCCGCTCTCGCCCTCGCTCTCACGCTGCTGATGCTGCTCACGATCACGAGCGCGGGGGGACTGCTCATGCCGGCCTGGATGGACATCGTCGGCCGCGCGGTGCCGGTGGGCCTGCGTGGCCGCTTCTTCGCGGTCTCGAGCCTGCTCGGCGGTGTGGGGGGCCTGCTGGGCAGCGTCCTCACCGCGTGGGTCCTCGCGCGCCTGCCCGCTCCGCTGGGCTACGGGGTATGCTTCCTCCTCGCCGCGCTCTTCATGGGCCTCTCCTACGCGGCCCTCGCCCAGGTGCGCGAGCCGCGCGGGGCGTCGCGGGCGGCCGCGCCGCCCCTCGGCGCCTATCTGCGGCGGGCCGCCCGCGTGGTGCGCACCGACCACGACCTCGCCTGGTATCTCCTCGCGCGCGCCCTGGGCTTCGTCGGCACGATGGCCTCCGCCTTCTACACGGTGTACGCGCTGCGGCGCTTCGACGCGCCGGACTGGACGGTCGGCGTCTTCACCACCGCGCTCGTGGCGGGGCAGATGGGCGGCAATCTCGCGCTGGGCATGCTCGCCGACCGGTGGGGCCACCTGGTCCCGCTCGGCATCGGCATGGGCGCGCTGGTGCTCGCCAACGCGCTGGCGGTCTCCGCGCCGACGCTGCAGCTGTTCCCGGTGGTCTTCCTGCTCCAGGGCGTCCACCTGGCCGCGGTCAACGTTTCCGCGCTCAACGTGCTGCTGGAGTTCGCGCCGGATCCAGCCGCGCGCCCGACCTACGTGGGGCTCGGCACCACGCTCATGACCCCGGTGGCCTTCGGGGCGCCGCTGCTGGCCGGGCTGACCGCCGACCGGTTCGGGTTCGAGGCGGTCTTCGTGGCCGCCGCGGTGGGCGCCCTGAGCTCGGTCGCGCTCCTGCTGACCCGGGTGCACGAGCCTCGTCATCGGCCCTCCCGCGCGACCTGACCCGGGTCAGGCCGACCGTGCTATTTTCGGCGGGCGGGAACCTGCTGCTCCCATGGAGAGTTTGATGCCAAGACGTGGTATGTCTCTCGTTCGAGGCGGACAGCTTGCGGCGTTGGCGTTCCTGGTCCTGGCCGCGGCTCTCCCGGCGGCGGCCCAGACCCGGGAGCAGATCGCGCGCGGGAAATACATCTTCGGCGCGGCCGCCGGCTGCGCGTGCCACACCCTCCCGAAGGGTGGCGCGCTCAACGCGGGCGCGCGCAAATACGATGGACCATTCGGCACCGTGTACTCGTCCAACATCACCCCGGATCCCGCCAACGGCATCGGCAAGTGGACCGACGCGCAGATCATCACCGCGATCCGCGCCGGCCGTCGGCCGAACGGTGAGCGGCTGATTCCGGTGCACCCGTACACCGTGTTCAACGGGATGGCCGAGCAGGACCTGCAGGACGTGGTCGCCTACCTGCGCTCGGTGCCGTCGGTGAACACGCCGGTGCCGGCCAAGAAGATCACGGTGCCGATGTTCGAGAGCGTGTTCCTGCCCGCCTGGCTCGCCACCTTCGCCCCGCGCGAGACGCCCCCGCCCTCGGCGCCGACCAGCGGCGTGGCGCGCGGCGAGTACCTGGCCCGCGCGCTGAGCCACTGCGGGGAGTGCCACACCCCGCGGACCATGACCATGGCGACCGACAACACCCGATTCCTCTCCGGGGCCCCCAAGGGCAAGGGCCCCGAGGGCTCCGCGGTGCCGAACATCACGCCGGACCGCGACACCGGCATCGGCGGCTGGACCGAAGAGCAGATCGCGGACTATCTCGAGACCGGGAACAGACCGGACGGCGACGTCGCGGGCGGCCTCATGGCGGAGGTCATCCAGGGCTCCTCCGCGGGCTTCAAGGATCTGACCAAGGCCGACCGCCTCGCGATCGCCAAGTACCTCAAGTCGATCCCACCCATCAAGAACAAGATCGACTAGGGCCACTTTCACCAGCCGGACCGGGAGCCGCTGGACGCGGCCCGGCCCGCCACAGGAGGGGAGATGAACGGTCGACTCATCCGGAGCGCCAGCATGATCGTCGTCGGGGGCTTGGCTCTCGGCCTCGCGGCCGGTTGCGCGAGTAAGGGCATGTCCAAGACGGGTAGCGGGGACGTGGTGGCGGACCGCCAGCGCCTCATGAAGCTGCAGGGCGCCAGCTGGGCGGACATCCAGGCCAAGGCGAAGGCCGGGAATATCGAGGGCATCGCGGTGAACGCGGAGACGCTCTCCATGACCGCCCAGCAGATCCCGGGTCTCTTCCCCGAGGGGTCGGGCACCGAGAAGTCCAAGGCGAAACCTGAAATCTGGCAGAAGTGGCCCGAGTTCCAGCGGGCGGCCAAGAACCTGGAGGTCCAGGCCGAGAAGCTGCGCGACGCCTCCAAGGCGAAGAACGAGCAACTGACCCAGGATATCGTGAAGGACTTCGGCCGGAACGCGTGCGGCACCTGCCACACCCCGTTCCGCCAGCCGCCTCCGCGGACGTAGCGCGCTCGACCGGATCAACCGGGGCCGGCGCCGCCCGTCGTGGATGGCGTCGGCCCCGTCGCTTGTCTGCTAGACTCCCGCCAGACCGATGACCCATTCGGCCAAGGTGCTCGTCGTCGACGACGAGCCGGACATCGTCCGGTATCTGGAGCACGTCCTCCATCGGCTGGGCTACGAGACCGCCCGCGCGGAGAACGGGAGCGAGGCCATCGAGCGGGCCGCCCTCGATCCCCCGGACCTGATCCTCCTCGACGTGATGATGCCGGTGATGGACGGCTTCGCGGTCTGCCGGAGCCTGCGCGAGCGTGAGGCCACGCGGCTCATCCCGGTGATCGTGATGACCGCGCTCGAGGGAGTCGAGAACCGGGTCAAGCTCCTCGAGCACGGCGCCGACGATGTGCTCGCCAAGCCGGTGGACGAGCGCGAGCTGGTCGCGCGCGTCCAGGGCGCACTCGCCCGCAAGCGCGAGCTCGACCATCGCCTGGGCGAGCTCGTCCGGGTGCGCGATCACTTCGCCAAGTTCGTGCCGGAGGCGGTCCGGCGCCTGGTGCTCGCGAACCCGGACGCGCCCGGCCTCGACAAGCAGGAGCGCGACGTCACCGTGCTCTTCGTCGACATCAGCGGCTACAGTCGTCTGGCCGAGCGCGTCGCCCCCGCCGAGCTCAACGCCCTCGTGGAGCGGTACTTCGGCAGCTTCCTGGATCGCATCACCGACGCGGGGGGCGACATCAACGAGACCTCCGGCGACGGGTTCATGGCGATCTTCCAGGACGGCGACCCGGCGGCCCACGCCGCGCGCACCGTGAACGCGGCGCTCCGGCTGCTGGCCCTGACCGAGGCGCTGAACCAGAAGGAGGTCGAGTACCCGCTCGCGATCCACCTCGGGATCAACTCCGGGCTGGCCCTGGTGGGCTCCACCCGCTTCGAGGGTCGGCGCGGCACCCGCTGGACGTTCACCGCGAGCGGCATCGTGACCACGCTGGCCGCGCGGCTCGCCGCCTCCGCGGGCGACGGCGAGATCCTCGCGGGCCCGGAGACGGTGCGGCGGCTCGGCGGGCGCTACCGGCTCGAGCGGGTGGGGCGCGAGCGGCTGAAGAACCTCACCGAGGCGATCGAGGTCCACCGCATCATCAGCCCTCCGTCTCGGCGGTAGGTTCTCGGGCGGGCGTGGGGCGGCGGGGGAGCGGGGCGGGCCCGCGCCGGGACACGCTGAGTCGCGGCCCGCGTGGCCGTCTCTGACGAGCCACGAGATGGCAGGGTGCCGCTCCGCTTTCCCGCAGAAGACCGGTCCCGGCGCGAGCCCGCCCCGCTCCCCCGCCGCCCCACGTCGGTCGCGTCCAGTCCCGAGACGGAGGGTCTCGGGGTTGTTCAGTGGCGGTTCAGCGGTGGGTGGGTCTAGCGGGAGAGGAGTAGGGGGGTGAAGCCGCGGGCGG
>DASZJM010000461.1:0-3112 GCA_035948165.1 Candidatus Methylomirabilota bacterium | reverse complement strand
TCGCCCGGTGCTCGAGCAGAAGCCCCACAACGTGCGCCGCACCTTCGCGATCACGGTGGACGCCTTCGTCGCCATGACTCAGGCGGTGGTGCCGCTCATGGCCGGGCGGCCCGGCCGCATCGTGCTGGTGTCGGGGATCGACAGCTTCCAGGCGATGGGCGGGCACAGCGTGCTGGGGGCGGCGAAGGCGGCGGCCGAGGGTCTCGTGCGCGGCCTCGCGTTCGAGCTGGGTCCGCTCGGCATCACGGTGAATGCGGTCACCCCGGGCTTCATCCGCACCGATTCCTCCACCTACTACGTGACCGAGGGGCTCGGGCTCGACTACGCGCGGGCCACCGAGCGCCTGCGCGAGGCCACCCCGGTGCGGCGGCACGGCACGCCGGAGGACGTGGCGGCCCTGGTCGGCTACCTGGCCTCCGACGCGGCCTCGTTCGTCACCGGCCAGTCCATCGTGATCGACGGCGGGCTCACCATCACCTCGCCGATGACCCGCATGGGGGAGCCCTCCTAGGCTCACCGGTTCGAGGCCCCCTTCGTGTAGACTGGCTGTCATGCCTTCGTCATGGTTCGAGTCCCTCCACGCTCGCGCGACGTACCATCCGGAGGCGTCCACCGAGAGCCGCGGCGCCCTCGCGGAGGCCGCCGCCGCCGCGTGCTCGCGGGCGGCGCCCGCGCTGCTCGCGCGCCAGCACGCGGACGGCTACTGGGTGGGGGACCTGCTCGCCGACTCCACCCTCGAGTCCGACTACGTCCTGCTCCAGCTCTGGCTGCACCCGCCGCGCGACGGGGAGTGGAAGCCGCCCTCCTGGGACCGCATCGTGCGGGCCCGGCAGGCCATCCTGGATCGCCAGCGGCCCGACGGGGGCTTCGACATCTACCCGGACGGCCCGTCCGACGTCAACGCGACCATCAAGGCCTACGTGGCCATGCGCCTCGCGGGGCTCGAGACCGACAGCGAGCCGGTGCGGCGCGCGCGCGAGACGATCCTGCGCCTGGGCGGCATCCAGGAGGCGAACAGCTACGTCCGGATCAACCTGAGCCTCTTCGGCCTCTACCCGAAGCGGCACGTGCCGACGATCCCGGTGGAGCTGGCCCTGGTGCCCGGCGGGCTCATCTACGAGATGTCGTCGTGGACGCGCGCGATCGTGATGCCGCTCGCGATCATCCAGGCCAAGACCGACACGCGCCCAGTCCCGACCGGCTTCGACCTGGACGAGCTGGTGGTGCCGGGCAAGACCTTCAAGCTGCCGCGGCGCGACCGGCTCTCCGCGCTCTTCCGTCAGCTCGACGTGGCGCTCAAGGTGTGGGAGAGCCGCGGGCCCGAGATGATCCGCAAGCCGGCCATCCGCGAGGCGGAGAAGTGGATCCTCGACCGCACCCGCAACAGCGCCGGCCTCGGGGCGATCTTCCCGTCGATGATGTACCTCATCATGGCCCTCGACGCGCTCGGATACCCGCGCGATCATCCCGACCTCATGGAGGGCATCCGGCAGTTCGAGGGTCTGCTGACCGAGACCGCCGACTCCTTCTATTTCCAGCCGTGCGTGTCACCGGTGTGGGACACCTCGATCGCGATGTTCGCGCTCGGGGAGATGGGCGCGGTGGTGCCCGCCCCGATGCGCCGCGCCGCCGACTGGCTGCTCGACCGCGAGATCCGGCGACGGGGAGACTGGTCGGTGAAGCGGCCCGACCTCGAGCCGTCCGGCTGGGCCTTCGAGTTCGCCAACGAGCACTACCCGGACATCGACGACACCGCGATGGTGCTGCTCGCCCTCCAGCACGCGAGCGCGAGCGACGCCGCGGCGCAGGAGCGGTGCGAGCGGCGGGCGATCGCGTGGCTCGTAGGCATGCAGTCGAGCGACGGCGGCTGGGCCGCCTTCGACGCCGACAACAACTGGGCGTTCCTCAACCGCGTGCCCTTCGCCGACCACAACGCGATGCTCGACCCCTCGTGCCCCGACATCACCGGGCGCGTGCTGGAGGCGCTGTGCCGACGGGGCTTCAGGCTCGCGGACGCGCCGATCGAGCGCGGGGTCGGCTTCCTGATGGAGACGCAGGAGCGCGACGGGAGCTGGTACGGGCGCTGGGGGGTGAACTACCTCTACGGGACGTTCCTCGCCCTCCGCGGCCTGCGCGCGGCCCAGGATCCCGGCGCCTCCAAGGCGATGTGGCAGGCGGGCAAGTGGATCGCCTCGGTGCAGAACGAGGACGGCGGGTGGGGCGAGAGCTGCGCCAGCTACAACGAGGGCCACTTCGTGCCCGCGCCGAGCACGCCCTCGCAGACCGCGTGGGCCCTGCTCGGGCTGGTGGCCGCCGGTCAGGGCGACACCGACGCACTGCTGCGCGGCGTGCGCCACCTGGTCGACACCCAGAAGTCCGACGGCACCTGGGACGAATCGCTCGCCACCGGCACCGGCTTCCCCAACGTGTTCTACCTGCGCTACACGCTCTACCGGAACTACTTCCCGCTGCTCGCCCTCACCCACGGGCGCCGCGCCCTCGAGGAAGCGGAGCGCGCGCTGCGCCTCGTGCAGGAATCGGAGCCGTCGCGCCCGATCCGCTGAGCGCGACCGGGCGCGACGGCCCCGTGGGCTACGCGCGCTCGATCGACACCTCGATCACGGACGGCTCGTCCGTCTCCCCGTCGCTCGCGGCCGGCTCTCCCGCTTCGAGCGCCACCGCCGCCGCGTAGATCGTCGCGGCGATCCGCACCGCGTCGTCGACGTGGTCCGCGGTGAGCCCGCCCTCGGTCATCCTAATCGATGCAGCCAGGCGAGGAGGTGCGGAGAAGGGCCGGGAGACGCGTGGAGCGGGAGAGGCCGGTGCGGGCTAGGGGAGAGCGGCGGCCGCGGCCCGGGCCAGGGCCGGCAGCTCGGGGTCGCGCGCGCCCATGATGAGCACGGTGTCGCCGGGGCCTGCCTCCGCGCGGAGCCAGTCGACGACCGCTCGATGATCGGCGGCGTAGCCGCAGTGCATCGCGGCGGGCAGGTCATCGGCGAGCATGCGGCTCGACACGTCGCGGGCCACCGTGCCGCCCGCGTAGAAGATCTCCGCGTAACAGAGGCGGTCCTGGGGCCGCAGGATCTTCGGCATCATCTCGCGCAGCTCCGGG
>DASZJM010000460.1:0-23109 GCA_035948165.1 Candidatus Methylomirabilota bacterium | reverse complement strand
ACCATCGGCTGCATCACGAAGAGCAGCGTGGCTCCCGTGAACAGGGTGAGCGCGTAGAGCAGCAGGACGGCGGTCAGACTCCGGATCCCCCAGTGGCCGCCCCGGGCGGCGGGTCGTAGCATAGCCGCAACCGGCCTCGGGAGTCACGGTAGAATCGACCTCGCGATGCTCGCCCTGCCGCGCTCGCCCGGCCCCGCCATCGGGTTCGGCGCGGACACCTTCGCGTTTCGTACCGACAGCCGGATCCACCGGGGCAAGCCGGATATCTATTGCAACCGCTGCTTCCTGATGGCGCGCGCGGTCGGGCAGTTCCTGCGCTTCGCGCGCTTCGAGCCCGAGGCCCCGCGCCTCCGCCCCGACGAGTACGCGGCGCGGGTGTGGGTGGTGTGATCCGGCGCGCGGCCTGGCGGGCGCCGCTGCCCGCGGCGCGCCGCGTGCGCTTCCCGGGCTACGCGTCGCTGCACGCCTTCACCGGCGCGGAGGAGGCGGCGGTGAAGGCGGGCCTGCGGGGACGGCTGTGGACGCCGGTGCACCCGACGAACTGGCGGATGACGTTCCCGTCGCTGCCGGGCCAGCAGGAGCGGGTGGCTCGCGAGACGGTGGCCGAGCTGCGGGCCGGGCGGCCGGTGCAGCTCTTCGTGACCGACTTCCCGCGCATCGAGCTGAACCACTCGGTGCTCGCCTTCGACTACCGGGCGAGCGGGCCCGGACAGGGTCCCGCGCCGCTCTGCGGGGTCGTGGTGCCCCGCTTCCGCGCGTTCCGCCAGTACTACTCGCCGCTGTTCTAGGCGGCAGGGCCGAGCCGGCTCACGGGCCCGGGCCCTGGAGCCGCCAGGCCGTGCCCTCTCGCCGCGCCACGTCCGGCTCGCGCTCCCACGAGAGCACCGTCGTCCACACGCCGAGCCCGCGGAGCCGGCCGGAGACCTCCCCGGTCGAGTAGACCCATGCCGCGCCGTCCACCAGCCGCACGTCGTCGAGGCGCACCTGCGCCCGCACCGTGTCGTAGAGGGCGAACATGGCCAGCAGGTTCTCGCGGACGCTCGTCTTGGTGATCGGACCGTTGCGATACCGGTCGGACACGTAGGTGAGCACGCCGGCGGTGTCCATCGCCTGGAAGCGCCCGGTGGCCGCGGAGAGGGTCTGCTGCAGCTCGCTCACCGTCGCGGCCGGGGCCGGCGTGCCGGCGGGGGCGGGCGGGGCCTGGGCCTCCAGCCGACCGGGCGCGGCAGGCAGGGTCAGGGCGAGGGCCAGGACCAGGCCGGGGAGCCCCGGCCGGGACCTACGAATGGGCGGCCCCGTTCTGTCTCCGCCAGCGGGCCACCGCGCGACCGAAGCGGGCCGCGTCGATCGGCGACTGGCCGCGCCGTCGACCCTCGCGGTAGCTGAGCAGGAACGCCCAAGCGAACGCCATCGCGGGCGAGCGCCGCGCCAGCCGTCTGAAGCGTCGTGTCATCCTCTCCCCCTGGAACAAGTTACGTTCCGTACGCGTGTAAGGCTTACATCCTCCGTGGAGTTTTCGCCGCCGCGAACTGGGCCTTTCGGGTCCTGGAAGCGGTCTTTCCCGGTGCTGGTATCACCCTTGCTCTTCTATATGCGGGAGCGGGGCCAAATGCCCCGAGGAAAAAATCACGGAGGAGGAGGACGAGCCATGACGCGCTACATCACCTTCGTGAGTGTGCTCGTGCTGCCGGTGGCGCTGCTCGGGCCGGCGCTCCCGGCCGCGGCGCAGTCCCCGCATCCGCTACAGCCGTCGGGAGGGATCGCCCGGCTCGACCGCAACGCCGGGGTCATCGAGGGCAAGCTGACCCGGGTCGATGGCCGCACCGAGACCGTCGACGTCTCGGTCGGGCTGCTGGGCCTCCTCGGCAAGACGATCGAGGTCAACCGCGACACCCTGATCCAGGTGAACGGCCGCGACGCACGGTTCGCCGACCTGCACGAGGGGGCGAAGGTGAAGGCCTTCTACGAGGAGCGCGGGGCGAAGCTGGTCGGCACCCGGCTCGAGGTCACGACGGGCGGCTAGCAGAACCCGCTAGAAGTATTCGAGGGTGCCGGGCTCGGCCAGCATCCTGAGGCGGAGCCCGGCCATGAAGACCAGGTAGGGGTGGGCCCCGCGGGCCACGAGCGCGTCGCGATCCATGCGGCCGAGCTCCGCCCGCTCCTCCTCGGCGAGCCCGTGCTCCGCCGCGGCGGCCCTCGGGTCGGCGAGGAAGCGCTCCGCGAACTTCAGGTCCGACTTGAGGGCGTAGAGGCACCGGTTGAGCGCGTAGGCGCTCGAGGGTGGGAAGCGGTAGTGCGCCCCCTCGGTCATCGAATCGCTTTCAGAGCGGCCACTCGACCACCGCGTTGCCGTGATGCCACGAGGGCTCGTAGCAGTAGACGTCCGCCCGCACGTCGCCCACCGCCCCCAGCAGCGTGATCCAGGTCCGCAGCTCGATGTTGCCCCGCTTGTCGAGCTCCTCGCCGGTCAGCCGGGCGAGCTCGCGCCCGCGCCCGTCGGCCAGCACCTCGAGCAGGCCGCGATCGTAGTCGAACTCGGGGGAGGCGTAGCGATCCGTGCCCGGGAAGTGGGACATGCCCCCCGAGGCGATGAGGGCGACGCGCTCGGGCCGCGCGCCGAGGATCTCGCCGAGGGCCTGCCCCCAGGCGTGGCAGCGCGCCGGCGTGGGCTGGGGCGGCAGGTACACGTTGACGTGCAGCGGCACGATCGGGCGCGCGGGCTCCGGCATCACGAAGTGCAGCGGCACGTAGAACGCGTAGTCGAGCTTGGCGTCCTGGGTGTAGAGCAGGTCGAAGCCACGCTCGATGCCCTGCTCGACCACCGCGCGGGCCAGCGCCTCGTGGATGGGGAGGCGGTAGCGGTAGGGCCCGAAGGTGCCCGCGCACTCCTTCCCCACGTAGACCGCGAGGGCCGGCACCGCGTCGAGGAAGAACGCCTCGACGTGGTCGCCCGCGATCACCGCGAGCGCGTCCACCCGCAGCGCCTCGAGCCGCCGCTTGACCCGGGCCATCGCCTCGTGCACGCGGAGGACGAGGGCGCGGTCCTCGGTCTCCGGGCGGATCAGGAGCTGCGGGGTGTGGGCCACCGCGAACGCGCCGACCAGCATGGCGAAACCCTAGCACAAAGCGTATGCTTGGTGGCCGCAGTCGCAACCCACACTGTGACCATCCAGGAGGTCGCCGGCATGGCAGCCGCAAGCGCGAAGTTCAAGGTCGTCGTCCAGAAGCCGTCGGGGGGCATCACCTTCGATCTCGCCGATGGCGCCTACAAGATCGAGCGCGAGGCGCTCGACGCGATCGGCGCCGAGATCGTGGAGGTCCCGGCCAAGACCGAGGAGGAGTTCATCGCCGCGGCTCAGGACGCCGACGCGGTCATCGCGCGCAATCGGCGAATTACAGCGGCCATCATAAAGGGTCTGCGAAATTGTAAAGTCATCGGGCTCGGCAGCGTGGGGGCGGACACCGTCGACGTGGACGCGGCCACCGAGGCTGGTATCGTGGTCACCAACGTGCCGGACGTGTTCATCGACGAGGTCGCCGATCACACCATGGCCATGTTCCTGGCCGCGCACCGGCGGCTGCGACTGATGCACCAGCTCACCGTCGACAACAAGTGGACGGAGGGGCGGCCCTACTTCGCCAATATCCCGCGGCTCTACGGCCAGACCATCAGCCTGATCTCGTTCGGCAACGTGGCCAAGGCGGTGGCCCGTCGCTGCCACGCGTTCGGGCTGCGGGTGATCGCCTACGACCCGTTCCTCGCCGAGCTCGAGATGACCGCGGTCGGCGTCGAGCCGGTGACGAGCCTGACCGAGCTCTGCCAGCGCGCTGACTTCCTGTCGATGCACGCGCCGCTCAATGCGGAGACGCGCCACATGATGGGCGAGCGCGAGTTCCGGGCCATGAAGAAGAGCGCGATCTTCATCAACAACGGGCGGGGGCCGACGGTGGACGAAAAGGCCCTGACCGAGGCGCTGCGCCAGGGCTGGATCGCGGGCGCCGCGCTCGACGTGTTCGAGGTGGAGCCGGTCGATCCCAACAACGCGCTCCTGCACATGGACAACGTGCTGGTGAGCCCGCACATCGCCTCCGCGACCGCCCGGATGGCGCCGGAGACTCGCCGGCGCCTGGGCCGCGAGATCGCCACCGTGCTGCAGGGCAAGTGGCCCCGCTCCGCGGTCAACCCCGGCGTCCTGCCGAAGACCTCCCTGATCCGCTGGCAGCCCTATCCGATGGGCCGCGGCCCCAACCGGTGATGGGGTCAGGTCTTACATTCCAACATTCTTCAAGCGGCCAGAGTCGCCCGGCGCCAAAATGTCGGAATGTAAGACCTGACCCCGCCTAGAAGGCCGCCCAGATTTCGCGGAGGGAGGCGAGGGCGGCGGGGGAGAGGGGGCCCTTGTTGACCGCGCCGGCCGCGAAGTCGAGCTGGGCGAGGTCGCTGCAGCCGATCAGCACGGTGGAGAGCGCGGGGCCGGTGATCGCGAAGCGGAGCGCCGCCTCGACCACGCTGCCCGCGTGGCCCGCGGCCACCAGCGGCTGGAAGACGCGGGCCCGCCCGGCGTCGGTCGCGTAGTCGGGCCCGGAGGCGATCGGCGCCACCGAGGGAATCGCGGTCGGGTGCCGCGCCACCTGACCGCTCAGCGCCCCGCCCGCCAGCACCCGGATCCCGATGGTGCCCACCCCCTGCTCCTGCGCGAGGGTCAGCAGCCGGTCGTAGTCCTGGGCCGGGAAGCCGGGGGGTACCTCGTAGGCCCCTCTCGGGTTGAGCAGGTTGAAGACGGCCTGGGCGGTATCGACCGCGCCGCTCGCGATCGCGCGATGGAGCGCGCCGGTCTCGCCCGAGGCGGTGACCCCGAAGAAGCGCACCTTGCCCTGCTCCTGCAGCCGCCGCACCGCCGGCACCACCGCGTCCAGCACGCGGGCCACGCCGAGCGGCCGCTCCTCGCCCACGCGCCCGATCAGGTTGTGGAGATGCAGCAGGTCCACGCGATCGAGCCCGAGGCGGCCGAGGCTCGTCTCGACCGAGCGGGCCACCGCGCCGGCCACGTCGGAGAGATCGGCGGCCACGAGCCGCCACTTGGTGCCCACGATGGCCTGCGGCTTGAGAGCCCGCAGCACCTGGCCCAGGTTCTTCTCCGACTCGCCCGACCCGTAGGCCGGCGCGGTGTCGAGGTAGTTGATGCCGAGCTCGAGCGCGCGGGCGACCCCGCGCTCCCGATCGGCGGGCGCGCCCCGCACCATGAGCCCGCCCACGTCGCCGCAGCCGAATCCCAGCGCCGACACCTTGAGTCCCGTCCGCCCGAGCACCCGGTATTCCATGGCCGATTCTTATACCACTTCCGGGCCGCGGGTCGCCCGCTCGCTTGCCCCGCGCCCGGCCGTTCGGTACTCTCTCCCCGCATGCGCCACGTCCACCTCGGCCGCACCGGGCTCGCCGTCTCGCGCCTCTGCCTCGGCACCATGACCTTCGGGCTGCAGTGTGACGAGGCGACCTCCCGGGCCATCCTCGACCGGGCCGCCGCGGGCGGCATCACCTTCCTCGACACCGCGGACGTCTACCCGGTGGGCGGCGGCTTCGAGACGGTGGGGCGCACCGAGGAGATCGTGGGGCGCTGGCTCGAGGGCCGGCGTCACGATTTCGTGGTGGCCACCAAGTGCGGCGGGGCGATGAGCGCGCGGCGCTGGGACCGGGGCGCCTCGCGCAAGCACGTGCTCGACGCCATCGACGGCTCGCTGCGCCGGCTGCGTACCGATTACGTCGACCTCTACCAGCTCCATCACCCCGATCCGGAGACGCCGATCGACGAGACCCTGCGCGCGCTGGACGACGTGGTGCGGGCCGGCAAGGCGCGCTACGTGGGCTGCTCGAACTTCCCCGCCTATCAGGTGGCGCGCGCGATCGGCCGCAGCGAGGTGCTCGGGGTCGCGCGGTTCGACTCGGCGCAGCCGCGCTACAACCTGCTCTTCCGCCAGATCGAGCGCGACCTGCTGCCGCTCTGCCGCGAAGAGGGGATCGGGGTCATCCCCTACAACCCGCTGGCCGGCGGCCTCCTCTCCGGGAAGCACCGCCGCGACGCGGGCCCGACCCCGGGCACGCGCTTCACCCTCGGGAGCGCGGCCCAGCGTTACCAGGAGCGCTACTGGCACGCGAGCGAGTTCGAGACCGTGGAGGCGCTGCGACCGCTCGCCGCCCTCGCGGGGCTCTCGCTGACCAGCCTGGCCCTGGCCTGGGTCCTCGCCGAGCCCGCCGTCACCGCGCCGATCGTCGGCGCGAGCCGTCCGGAGCAGCTCGACGCCGCGATCGCGGCGACCGAGAAGCCGATCGACGCTGCCCTCAAGGCGCGCCTCGACGAGCTGACCCTCGAGTATCGTCGGGGCGACGACCCGCGCTGAGCCGCGCGGTCGACGGAGGAGCCGCCATGCCCACCACCGCGAATCGCCAGATCGTGCTCCGACGCCGCCCGGTCGGGATGCCCACGCCGGACGACTTCGACCTGGTCGAGGCACCGCTCCCGTCGCCGAAGGACGGGGAGGTCCTGTGCCGGACCATCTACCTCTCGCTCGATCCCTACATGCGGGGGCGCATCAGCGGCGCTCGCTCGTACGCCCAGTCGGTGGAGCTGGGGCAGGTGATCGTGGGGTCCACGGTGAGCGAGGTGCTCGAGTCCCGGCACCCCGGGCTCGCCGCGGGCAACCTCGTGCTCGGCTACGACGGCTGGCAGTCGCACGCAGTGGCCAAGGGCGGAGGTCTCCGCAGGCTCGACCCGAAGCAGGCGCCGATCTCGACCGCGCTCGGCGTGCTCGGCATGCCGGGGCTGACCGCGTACGTGGGCCTGCTCGACATCGGCCAGCCCAAACCGGGGGAGACGGTGGTGGTCTCGGCCGCCTCCGGGGCGGTCGGCTCCGCGGTGGGGCAGATCGCCAAGATCAAGGGCGCCCGCGCGGTCGGGATCGCGGGCGCGCCGGACAAGTGCGAGTACGTGGTCCGCGAGCTGGGCTTCGACGCTTGCGTGAACTACAAGACCGGGGACCTCGCCGCCGAGTTGAAGGCGGCCTGCCCGGGCGGCATCGACGTCTACTTCGAGAACGTGGGCGGGGACGTGCTCCGGGCGGTGACCACGCTCCTGAACCAGAACGCGCGCATCCCGCTCTGCGGGCTCATCTCCGAGTACAACGCGACCGACGTGACGCCGGGGCCCAACCTGCGCCCGTTCCTCTTCAATCGCGTGCTGCTCAAGGGCTTCATCGTCTCGGATCACCTCGGCCGGATGGGTGACTTCGTGAAGGACTGCGGCGGCTGGCTGCGCGAGGGCCGCCTCAAGCATCGCGAGGACATCGTGGCCGGGCTCGAGACGGCGCCGGAGGCCTTCATCGGGCTGCTCCAGGGCAAGAACTTCGGCAAGCTGCTGGTGCAGGTCGGGGAGGATCCGGGCCGGTGAGCGGGCGGCACGCGGCCCGCGCGCTCGCGATCGGGATCGCCCTGGCCGCCCTGGGCCTGTGCCCGGCGGCGGCCCCGGCCCAGGTCTTCATCGCGTCCAAGCCGCATCCCGATTTCTGGATCGCGCCCCTGCTGATCACCGCCAACATCGCGCCCAAGGACGTGGCCGGCACCACCGGGCCGCTGATGCTCCAGGTGTCGTTCAGCGTGGCCCCGCCGCCCGCGCGCGATCCCGCCGAGATCGCCCAGGACATCTACCTGCTGTGGCCGGCCCAGCTCGTCGGTACCGACGGCGCCGACGGCGCGGACCCCGCGCTCGTGCGGCAGGTGGAGGGCGCCGGCTTCAAGGTGCTGGTCCACGGGCACGTCCCGTACTCGGCGCGGAGCCGGGCCCAGATGGGGACCGGAGCCGGCGCGGCGGGTCGCCGCGATCTGGGCGCCGCGCCGTTCGTCACGTTTGCGCGGCCGGAAGGGCTGGCCCGGGGCGCGAAGCCGGTGTCGTTCATCCGGATCCCGTGGAAGCCGGAGCTCGCGAGCCTCGACTGGGTGCCGCGCCTCGAGCTCAACGCGAAGGGGGCGATCACCGACCGGCGGGTGAGCTGGCTGGAGGAGACGTTCTGGGGCCGCCGCAACATCATCACGCTGAGCTTCGGCGACGTCGGCTACTCGTCGCTCTATCCCTTCTACTTCGGCAATCGCGATCGGGTGATCCCGCTCGCCCCCGACTTCTCGCGCCTGGCCGTGAACTTCGATCAGGCCAACCACCTCAAGATCGACGAGGTGGTGCCGATGACCGCGAGCCGGCGGATGAGCGAGACACGGGAGAACACCGAGACCTTCTCGATCCCCCTGCTGGCCGCCGACGGCATCGTGCCCCAGGTGCTCAAGATCCAGTTCGTCTACTTCCGGGGGCGGCTGCCGTGGCGGCCGATCCTGCTCTCCGCCCTGCTCCTGGGCCTCGGCAATCTCACCGGGCCGATCGTCGGCAACGTGCTGCGCCGCCTCGCCCGCACGGTGCGGGAGCGGGTGCACGTGGGGCGAGGGGAGGCACAGGGGAAGGCGACCGGGCAGGCCCCGTCGACGGAGACGCTCGCGCGGATCCGGCCGGGCGAGACGACCTACCAGGAAGTGCTCCGGCTGGTCGGGAGCGAGCCCGAGGAGGAACAGCGGCTGCCCACCGGCGAGATCCGCTCGATTATCTACCGCGGCCAGCGCCTGGTCCCGCACCACGGGCGGCGGTTCGGCTGGTTCGCGACGGTGAGCCACTGGGACGCCGAGCACAACGAGGTGCAGATCGACTTCGAGCAGGATCGGGTGCGCGACATCCAGGCCCGCATCCGCCGCACCCGCGCCCAGCCCGCGGCGACCGCCTGAGCCGGCCGCGGGCCGGCGCGGCGCTCGGCCGTCAGTGGGCGCGGATCCAGGCCGCGATGGCGGAGACCACCCGCGGCTCGATTCCGAGGTACCCGTGGGGCGCCTTGGCCTCGCAGGGCGCCGAGGTGGCCGGGCTGCCCCCTTCGAACGCCATCAGCTCCTTGGCGGGCGCCTGCTTGAGCGCCTTCATGATCGCCTCGGCCCCCGAGTAGGGAGACGACACGCAGGTGTCGTCCTTGTGGTGGACCACGAGGGTGGGCATCCGGATGTTCTCGAGGCCCGCGTGCATCACCGTCTCGTAGCTGGCCTTCGAGGTGCTGGTGACCGAGGAGGACAGCACGATGCCGTCGGGCCCGCCCTCGGTGAGCCGGGACGCCGCGTTGGCGGCGGAGAGCGTGCCCATGCTGGTGCCCACCAGCCACACCGGGACCTTGGCGATCTCGCGCACCGCCGCGATCGCCTGCTGCACGTCGGCCGCGTGCTCCTTGGTGGTGCGGAAGTTCCACAGCCCGCGCGAGTGATCGGAGGGCGTGTCGAGAATCGCCACCACGAAGCCCTCGCGCACCCAGCGCTCGCGCGTCCGCACCAGGAAGTTCCCCTGGAGCTGACCGAGGCCGGCGCGCGTCAAGGCCAGGTTGCCGTCGCCGCCCGCGAAGATGATCACGCTGGCGACCGGGGCGCCCTCCGGGCGCAGGAGCAGGAACGACTCGGTGACGCCGGGTCGGGCCGGGATCGTGCGCACCTCCTCGGCGGCGGCGCGGGCGGAGGCGGGGAGGGCGCCGCCAAGGACGAGCGCGAGCCCGAGCGCGGCCAGCCGCCGGCGAGGCGTCATGGTCTCGTCGATGATACGGCCCGGCCGGTTCCGCTGGCAAGGGATCGGGGCGCCGGTGTACAGTCCGGTCGCGTCCGCAGCACGAGATCCTCCGCGGCACCAGATCCCGCGCGGTACGAGATGCCCCGCGGTACGAGATGCCCCGCGGTCGAGATGCCGCGCGGTCGAGATGCCGCGCGGTACGAGATGCAAGGAGGCGGTGAGGATGGCGACGATCTACGACGAGGTCTACCGGCGCGCCCAGCGCGACCCGGAGGGTTTCTGGGCGGCGGCGGCCGAGGACGTCCACTGGGAGCGGCGGTGGGACCGCGTGCTCGACGCGAGCCGCCCGCCCTACTACCGCTGGTTCGCGGGGGGCCGGCTCAACACTTGCTACAACGCCCTCGACGTGCACGTCGACCGCGGGCGCGGCAAGCAGCTCGCGCTGATCCACGATTCGCCGGTGACCCAGACGGTGCGCGCGTTCACCTACTTCGAGCTGCGCGATCAGGTCGCGCGCTTCGCGGGCGCGCTGCGGCGGCTGGGGGTGGAGACCGGCGACCGCGTCATCCTCTACATGCCGATGGTGCCGGAGGCGGTGATCGCGATGCTCGCCTGCGCGCGGATCGGGGCCGTCCACTCGGTGGTCTTCGGCGGCTTCGCGTCCAAGGAGCTCGCCACCCGGATCGACGACGCCAAGCCCACCGTGATGCTCTCCGCCTCGTGCGGGGTCGAGGGCAGCCGGGTGATTCCCTACAAGCCGCTGCTCGATCAGGCGATCGAGATGGCCTCGCACAAGCCGCGCCGCTGCCTGATCCTGCAGCGGCCGATGGAGACGGCGCGCATGGTGCCGGGGCGCGACGTGGACTGGCAGGAGGCGACGGCGGCCGCGTCCCCGGTGGAGTGCGTGCCGGTCGCGGCCACCGACCCGCTCTACATCCTGTATACCTCGGGCACCACCGGGATTCCCAAGGGCGTGGTGCGCGACAACGGGGGCCACGCGGTCGCGCTCAAGTGGAGCATGGGCGCGGTCTACGGCATGGGGGCGGGTGAGGTGTTCTGGGCCGCCTCCGACATCGGCTGGGTGGTGGGCCACTCCTACATCGTCTACGCGCCGCTGCTCAAGGGCTGCACCACGATCCTCTACGAGGGCAAGCCGGTCGGCACGCCGGATCCGGGCGCGTTCTGGCGGCTCTGCGCCCAGCACGGGGTGAGCGCGCTCTTCACCGCGCCCACCGCGTTCCGGGCGATCAAGAAGGAGGACCCGAAGGGAGAGCACATGGCGCGGTACGATCTCTCGCGCTTCCGCACTCTCTTCCTCGCCGGCGAGCGGTGCGACCCCGACACCCTGATCTGGGCGCGCGAGCGGCTGCAGGTGCCGGTGGTGGACCACTGGTGGCAGACCGAGACCGGGTGGCCGATGGCGGCCAACTGCGTGGGGCTCGGCATGCTGCCGGTGAAGCCGGGCTCGCCGACCAAGATCGTGCCCGGCTACGACATCCGCGTGCTGGGCGAGGACAACCAGGAGATGCCGGCGGGGCAGATCGGGTCGATCGCGGTGAAGCTGCCGATGCCGCCCGGGAGCCTGCCCACGCTCTGGAACAACGACGCGGGCTACGAGCGCTCGTACCTCACGCGCCACCCCGGCTTCTACCTCACCGGGGACGCGGGCTACAAGGACGAGGACGAGTACATCTACATCATGAGCCGCGTGGACGACATCATCAACGTGGCCGGGCACCGGCTCTCCACCGGGGCCATGGAGGAGGTGCTCTCCTCCCACCCCGACGTGGCCGAGTGCGCGGTGATGGGGGTGGCCGACGAGATCAAGGGCGAGGTGCCGGTGGGTCTCGTGGTCACCAAGGCCGGGGTGGCGCGCGCGGATGCCGACCTCTGCCGCGAGCTGGTCGAGCTGGTGCGCGAGCGGATCGGGCCGGTGGCCGCGTTCAAGACGGTGGGCGTGGTGAAGCGCCTGCCCAAGACGCGGTCGGGCAAGATCCTCCGCGGCACCATGAAGAAGATCGCGGACGGCGTCGAGCACACCGTGCCCGCCACCATCGACGACCCCGCCGTCCTCGGCGAGATCGGCGACTCCCTCAAGTCCCTCGGCTACCCTCGGTAGGGGTCAGGTCTTGCATTCCGACAATGTCGGAATGCAAGACCTGACCCCGAGGCGCTAGGCGGCGACGCGCGCGCCGCGGATGCGCCGGCGGGCGGCGAGGCCGAGCGCGGTCAGGCTGCTGCCCAGGAGCAGCAGGGTGGCCGGCTCCGGCGCCTGCGCGGGCGGCTCGTCGTGGCTGTTGGTGAACTCGCTGATGAAGGAGTCCTGCAGCAGTTGGATGTCCTTCCGCACGTAGATCGTCGACGCAAGCGGGGTGAAGGTCGCGTTCCCGATGTTGCCGCCGGTCACCACGTAGTCGGCCAGCGACCCGCTCGTGCACACCCCGTTCATGAACTGGGAGTCGCAGATCGTCTCCCGGATCGTCACGTTCTTCCCGGGATTGTAGAGGTCCACGCCCCCGAGCTCGGTCTGACCGCTGAGGGTCTTGACCGTGTAGAAGAGCAGGATGTCGGCCAGGTTCGCGGGCGCCGGATCGTGCGACACCTGGAAGGTCAGGTTCACGTTGTTGGCGACCACGGCGGAGAGACCGCCAAGGAAGATGTTCGCGGCGACGCCGACCGGGCTGACCACGAAGCTGGAGAAGTTG
The DNA here is from genome assembly GCA_035948165.1 of Candidatus Methylomirabilota bacterium. Taxonomy (GTDB): domain Bacteria; phylum Methylomirabilota; class Methylomirabilia; order Rokubacteriales; family CSP1-6; genus CAMLFJ01. The sequence continues at coordinate 10,775 of DASZJM010000460.1, read as the reverse complement.
AGCGATCCGAGATCGCAGCCGATCGAGCCCAGGCCCGTCACGTTGCCGGCGTTCATGCACGAGGGAACGGCCTCGGCGGAAGGAGTGATCGTGACGCTGCCCATCAGCACGATGAGCGCAACCAGAGCGAGTGTGGCGAGCCGACCCATCTGAATCCTCCTTGTCGAATTGAAGATGACCAAGGCGGGACTCAAGTTGCGTGCCACAGATTCGGCGGTGGTGGCGGGAAGCCGCGTCGTCGCCGCGCCTGGGGGGCGAAAACACCCACCGATGCCCGCAGTTCAGGGGGGCCGGCGACCCACATTCTGTTGGGGTGAGGATCGAGGGTAGGTACTAGTTACTGCGTAAGCGATACCAGGGGTTCCCGGAACTTACCTCATGGATCGGGAGCTATTTACACGGCTTCAGATCCGTACGACCGTCACCCCATTCGCCGCGAGCCACTCGGATACCTTCTCCCACCCCGCCGGGTCGCGCTGCTCCCACGCCTTGAGCGCGGTGGTGGCGACGACCACCCAGGGCTGTTTGTTCCGGCGCACGCGGTCCACGAGATAGGCCAGGTCGGCGCTCAGATCGGGATCGGCAAGCAGCACATCGTCGGTTGGCGTCATGACATCCTCCCGGGGGCGAGCGCAGCGGCCAGGCACGCCCGCACAACGAGGCTACACGGAGGTGGGGTTTTCTCGAGCATTGTAGGATACCCCCACGAGCGCCGAGGCGGCTCGACGCTCGTGGGTAGTCCACTGGACGATACGTGACCTTACTTGAGGCCGCCTCCCCATCCGAGGGCGGCTCCCCGGCGCCGCCACGCCAGCCCCATGCCGGTCAGCGTGCTGCCGAGCAGCAACAGCGTGGCCGGTTCCGGGGTGGGAGCGATGTCGTGGCTGTTGCTGAAGTCGCTGATGAAGCCACCGACGCCGATGTCGATGTCCTTGTGCAGGAACATGAAATCCACCGGGGTCGTGAAGAGCGCGTTCATGCTCTGCCCCACGCCGGCGGTCACCGCGCCCAGCCGGTCGGCGGGTGCACAGGTACCGGTCGCGGAGAACATCACCCGGCAGGCTACCTCCCCGATCATCACCGGGCCCACGATGGCGTCATTCGTGAGATCGATGCCGGTCAGCTTGACTCCGGCGGGGGCCGTCACCGCGTAGCTCAACAGGACGTCACCGGGACCAAGGCCGGGGGTCGACGAGAGCTGGTAGATCAGGTTGACGTTGGTCGGGCTGAAGGTGGAGGACGGTCCCACGCCCACCGTCGCGGCGGTGAATCCCGCGCTCGCGCTGACGCTGAAGTTGGAGAACGTGAGTCCGCCAAAATCGCAGCCGGCGGTGGGCAGCAGCGTGACGTTGCTCACGTTGGCGCAGCTGATCGCCTCTGCGCCCGGCGGGGCGGCACCCCAGCTCACGGCGAGGAGGGCCAGGGAAGAGAGGAGGAGAGCTTTCGTGCGCATTCGGAATCTCCTTCTGCCCCCTTTTGAAGTCGACCTCGAGGGGCTACCTCGGGCAGCAACCTGTATGCCAGAATCCACGAAACGACATTTCGGGCGGTTAGCTCCGGAAGGAGAATCTTTGACAGAGTAGCGGCGCCCGAGCGGCCTCCGCTTTTTACCGGCGAGGCTACTGTGTAAGATCGACCAGGACGTGCTCCTCGCCGAACCAGATCGGCGACCGCGCCAGATCGATGAAACGTTTTTCATCTTCGAGCAGACGCCGCCCCGCGTCGCGCCCTTCCTTGGTCGAGCCCGCGCGCGCGAACTCGTCCATCGACGCCCACCACAGCTCGGCCACGCCGTCGAAGTCGTCGGGGGCGCCGCGGTGGCGGCTCAGCGCCTCGCTGAAGGCGGAGGTCACGGTGTGCACCTGCACGTAGCGCTTCACCCCGAGGGCGGGCGCGAGCTGGCGCACCAGCGGGCCGTGAGACTCGAGCCAGTAGCGCTGGAATTCCTCGCGCGAGAGGCGAGGGGGGCGGCGCAGGCAGAAGACCAGCTTGATCATGGCGCGCTCGGTAGATCCTTCCGGAGGAAGAAGTGGGCGTGCCCGACCGGCCAGTCGTCGGCCCGCGCGTAGATCTCGTAGCCGTGCTTCACGTAGAACTCGGGGGCCTGGAAGCTGAAGGTGTCGAGGAAGACGTGGCGGCAGCCCCGCTCGATCGCGCGCTGCTCCGCCGCGGCCAGCAGCCGCTGCCCGTGGCCCTTGCCGCGCAGCGTCCGCGCGACCCACAGGATGCGGACGTACATCACGCCGCCCCAGATCGCGGCGAGGAGGCCGCCCTGGACCTCCTGGCCGGGGTCCCGCAGGAACAGGTTGACCGGAGAGAACTCGGTGAACCCGGTCACCCCCACGTTGTACAGGTCGAGATGCTCGATGATCGTCTGCTTGAGGCTCTCGGAGGCGTGGGGGTCGGACTCGATGCGCATCTCGGCCATGGTCGTGGTGACCCTCCTGCCGGCTCCGTGGCGCGGCCGGGCGCAGGCTAGCACGGGGCGGGGAAGGTCGCAAATCCGGGCGCCCAGAGACTCGCCCGGCGGCGGGCGATCGGGTAAGATGCCGACGTGACGAGCGTCTCGCGTGACGCCGACGTGCTGGTGATCGGCGCCGGGCCGGGTGGAACCACCGCCGCGACCTTCCTGGCCAAGGGCGGACTGCGCGTGGCGGTGGTCGAGCGCGAGGCGTTTCCGCGCTTCAAGGTGGGCGAATCCCTCATCCCGACCTGCATGGACATCTGCAAGCGCCTCGGGGTGCTCGACCGGGTGCTCGGCCACGGCTTCCAGGTGAAGTACGGGGCGACCTTCCACGACCAGGAGCTCGACCTCGAGACGAGCTTCGACTTCCGGCCCGGGCGGCCGTGGCCGTCGTTCACCCTCGACGTGCACCGCGCCGAGTTCGACCAGATCCTCCTCGAGCACACGGTGTCGCATCCCGGCGTCACCCTCCACCAGCCCGCCACCGTGGAGAAGGTGGCCTTCGACGCGGACGGGGTGACCGCGCGTCTCAGCGATCGGGAGGGCGAGCGCGAGCTACGCGCCTCCTTCGTGGTCGACGCGAGCGGGCGCGACGCGTTCCTCGCCGCGCGCCAGGGCCAGCGCAAGCCGCGTCCCGGCCTCGGCAAGGTCGCCATCTTCGCCTACTTCCGCGGGGCGCGGCGTTTTCCCGGCCGGGCGGAGGGCAACGTCCGCCTCTACATCTTCCCGGAGGGCTGGTTCTGGTACATCCCGCTCGCCCGCGACGAGACCAGCGTGGGCTGCGTGCTGCACCAGCGGGTGGTGAAGGCCCGGCGCGGGACGCTCCACGAGCTGTTCGACGAGATGGTGGAGCGCTGCGCCAAGATCTCGGAGAACCTGCGGGGCTCCGAGCGGGTGACCGAGCTCTACACCACCTCGAACTTCGCCTATACCATCGAGCCGATCACCGGCGACCGGTTCCTCTGCGTGGGCGACGCGGTGGCCTTCGTGGATCCGATCTTCTCGCCCGGGGTCTTCCTCGCGATGCAGACCGGCGAGCTGGCCGCGGGGGCGATCCTGTGCGCGTTCCGCTCGGGCCGCTTCGAGGCCCGGCGCTTCCGCGCCTACGAGCGGGCGGTCCGCCGCGGCACCAAGCCCTTCGAGCGCTTCATCGAGTCGTACTACGACCGGGCCTTCCTCGAGGTCTTCATGCGCCCGAAGAACGTGCTCGGGGTGATCCCCGCGGTCACCGGTGTGCTCGCGGGCGGCTCGTTCGGCCTGCTCCCCAAGCACCTGCACGCCTCCCTCTGGTTCTTCCACCAGGTGGTCCGGCTCACCCGGTGGAAGAACCTGCGGCGCGGGGTGGTGCTCGAGTCGCGCCTCGACTGGTAGCGGGCCGACCCGCCCGGCGTGCCCGCCTCGCGACCCGACCCGAGCTTCACCCCCCGCGAGCTGCGCGCGCTCCGGGCCCTCGGGAGCCCGATCGGCGTCCAGCGCGCGCTCGACGCGATGCCGTATCACCTGGCCGGCACCGCGTGGTCGCCGCGACGCGTCCTGCGCGAGCGCACCGCCCACTGCCTCGAAGGCGCGGTGTTCGCGGCGGCCGCGTTGCGGGTGCTCGGCTTCCCGCCGCTGCTGCTCGACCTGGAGGCGGTGCAGGACACCGATCACGTGGTGGCGGTGTTCCGGACCCGGGGGCACTGGGGCGCGATCGCCAAGTCCAACTTCTCCGGCCTGCGCTATCGTGAGCCGGTGCACCGGAGCCTGCGGGAGCTGGTCATGAGCTACTTCGACGGCTACATCAACCTGCGAGGCGAGCGCACCCTGCGCGCCTACTCGCGCCCGGTGAACCTGGCCCGCTTCGACCGGCGCCGGCCCGGGTGGGCGACCGCGGAGGGCGATCTGTGGTGGATCCCCGAGCACCTGCTCGAGATCCGGCACACCCGGCTCCTCAGCCCGGCGATGACCCGCGCGCTCTCGCGCGTCGACCGGCGCGCGCTCGCGGCCGGGATGGTGGGCTACCGTGAGCACTGAGGCGAGCCGCGTGCAGGAGAACCTGGACGGCACCCGCACCGAGTACTTCGCCTTCGAGTGCACCGAGGCTGCGCTGCTCGCGCTGCTGCGCGAGCTCTTCGAGGAGCACTGGGAGCACGTCATCTTCGGCCCCTGCATCGAGGGCGCGGTGTTCGAGGGGCGCTTCGGGGCCAGGCCGCGGGTGACCCTGCTGGACGGCTACGTGACAGTGCAGCTCCAGGGCAGCGAGTCCTGGCACTTCCACCTCTGCATCGGCCCGCACCGCGGGTCGCCGGGGCTGCCCACCCCGCCCGCACTGGCCGAGTGGCGTCGCTGCCGGCGCGCCGCCTTCTTCCAGACCCGGGATCCGGCCGGCCGGCCGAGCGCGTGGGGCCTGCGCCTGTGGAACGGGCGCGACGAGCAGATGCTGACCGTCTTCCTGCCGAACCCGTGGATCGACCCGGCGCGCGGCCGCTACGTCGACACGCCCGACTGGTCGCGCCTGCGGCTCTGGATGGACCTGCGCGCCCGCCACGCGGGCGTCCCCGCCGAGCCGCCGCGCGCGGACGCGGCGCCCCCGCGCGCGCACTGACCGGCGACTTCCGTGAAATGTCGCATTGTAAGACCTGACCCCGGCCGATAGAATCGCGGGCATGGACGGAGTGCACGACCTGGGCGGCATGCAGGGCTTCGGCCCGGTGGAGCGGGAGGAGAACGAGCCCGTCTTCCACGCGGCGTGGGAGGCGGCGGTGCTCGCGATGCAGCGGGCGGGCGGCTCGCGTGGGTTCTTCAACATCGACGAGTTCCGCCACAGCATCGAGCGCATGGCGCCAGACCACTACCTGCGCGCGACCTACTACGAGAAGTGGCTCGACGGGGTGACGCGCGTGCTGGTCGAGAAGGGTGTGCTGGACGCGGGCGAGCTGGCCGCGCGACAGGCCTTCTTCGCCGCGCGCCCCGACGCGCCCGCGACCGAGGCGCTGCGGGGGCCGCTGCCCGCGCGGCCGGCCGCCCGGGCGCAGTGGGCGCAGGACGTCATCCGCGACACCGGGGCCACCCCCCGCTTCGCGGCCGGCGCGGCGGTCCGCACGCGCGAGGTCCACCCGCACGGCCACACCCGGCTCCCGCGGTACGCGCGCGGCAAGCGCGGAGTGATCCACCGCTGCCACGGCATCCACGTCTTTCCGGACACCCACGCCCACGGGCAGGGCGAGCAGCCGCAGCCGCTCTACAGCGTGCGCTTCGACGCGCGGGAGCTGTGGGGCGAGTCCGCGGAGCCGAACCAGGCGGTGCACATCGATCTGTGGGAGAGCTATCTCATCTCCGGGAGCTGAGCGCCGATGGGCAAGAACCATCCCAACGTCGATCCCTACGTGGTCTCCCGGGTGCGGGCGCTCGAGTCGCTGCTGCTCGAGAAGGGCATCCTGGCTCCCGACGCGGTCGACCGGGTGATCCAGCGTTACGAGGCGGATACCGGCCCCATGGTGGGGGCGCGGGCGGTGGCGCGCGCCTGGACCGACCCCGGCTATCGGCGCCTGCTGCTCGACGATCCCCGCGCCGCGCTCGCGCGCTTCGACCTCGACTACGCGATGCTGATGGTGGTCGAGAACACGGAGGCGGTGCACAACCTGGTGGTGTGCACGCTCTGCTCCTGCTACCCGTGGCCGGTGCTCGGGCTGCCGCCCACCTGGTACAAGATGCCGGCCTACCGCTCGCGCGCGGTGAGCGAGCCGCGCGCGCTCCTCGGCGAGCTGGGGCTCGCGGTGGATCCGCGGCGCGAGATCCGGGTGTGGGACTCGAGCGCGGAGATGCGCTACATGGTGCTGCCGCAGCGGCCCGCCGGCACCGAGGGGCTCGGGGAGGCGGAGCTGGTGCCCCTGATCACGCGCGACGCGCTGATCGGGGTGGCCGAGGTGCGGCCGGCCGCGTCCGCCGCCCGCTGAGGGCGGGGGCTTTCCGTGTACGAGCGTCGACGCAACATCGTGGTGCGGCGCGACGGCCGCCGCGTCAACGTGGCCCGCTTCCGCGGCCAGCTCTTCGTGTGCGCCACCGGCTGCTGCTGCGGTCGCACCGAGGACGGCTTCGCGGCGGTGCCCACCGAGACCTTCCACCGCGAGTGGGAGCGGCGCCGGCTCCGCAACGTGATCCACCTCACCATCGGCGGCTGCCTCGGCCCCTGCGCGCTCGCCAACGTGGTGCTCCTGCTGTTCGACGGCCAGACCCAGTGGTTCCACTCGATCGACTCCGAGGCGCAGGCCCTCGCCCTCTACGATCACGTGGAGCGCATGCTCGAGGCCGACCGGTGCCTGCCCCCGTCCGCCGCGCTCGAGCCCTATCATTTCACCGCCTCGTCCTGGCAGCCGCGACCGGACGGGCAGCCGGTCGACGACGCGCGGCTCTGGCGGGCCGCGCGCGGCCACACGTGCGAGACGCCCGACTCCGGCGTCACCGCCGAGGGGCGGGCCCTCTCGGTGGACCGGGTGGTGGCGGTGATGGAGGGTCACGCCGCCCTGCCGCGCAAGAACGGCGAGCTCGTGTTCGAGGAGCCGTGGCAGGGCCGCGTCTTCGGCATGGCGGTGGCCCTGCACGAGCGCGGGCTGTTCGAGTGGGAGGAGTTCCGCCGGGCCCTGGTCGCCCAGATCGCCGCCGCGGAGACGCGGCCGGGCTCGTTCGTCTACTACGAGGTCTGGCTGGGCACCTTCGAGGCGCTGCTGGCCGGCAAGGGTCTCGTCACCGGAGCGGAGCTCGACGAGACGACCTTCCAGTTCGAGTTCGGCGAGCGCGACGACGTCTTCTAGGCCCCCGCGTGGGGGAGCCGGGGGCGGCGGCTAGCGCGCGGCGGTGCGGGGGAGGTCGGGCGAGGGCGAGCCCGCGAGCCGATCGAGGGCGGGCATGAGCAGGCCCACGATGCGCACCGGCAGCGCGCTCGTGAAATGGAAGCGCGCCGCCTCGGGACCCGGCACGTAGGCGGTCACGGTGCCGAAGTAGCGCTCGTCGAGCATGAACACGAAGGTGGCGGCCCGACTCACCACGCGCGACTCGACCACCGAGCCGTTCTTGCCGTAGACGAGGTAGCGATGATCGCCGGTGCCGGTCTTGCCGCCCACCGCGTGGGGGCCGCCGGGGCCGGCGAGCGCGGGCTTGAGCCCGCGCGCGGTGCCGCCCTCCACCACCTGAGTGAGCGCGCCGCGGACGACCGCAGCGATCTCGGGCGCGAGCACCTGGCTCGGCGGGATCTCGGCGCGCCCCATGCGCGTCTCGTACGGGGTGCCGGCCGCGAAGTCGAGCCCGTCGATCAGCACGGTGGGCTGCCGCACCCCGTTGTTGAGGATGATGCCCATCAGCTCGGCGAGGGCGGCGGGCCGGTCCCCGGAGCTGCCGATCGCGGTGGCGAGCGACGGGGTCAGCGAGGCGAACGGGTAGCCGAGCCGCTCCCAGCTCCGGTGCAGGTCGAGGAACGCCTCCAGCTCGAGCAGGCTCGCGATGCGATGGTCCTGCGCGTTCCGGTGCCGGGTGAAGAAGAGCCAGCTGTAGACCGCCTGGCGCTCGGCCGCGCTCGCGCGCACCACCTGGCCCATGCCCGCGCCCGGGTGGCGCCGCAGGTAGCCGGCCACCCACAGCTCGAGGGGGTGCACGCCCGCCACGTAGCCGCGGTCGACCAGGGGCATCGCCTCGGGGGCGGCGTGCTCGTAGAGCTCGGCCATCGCCTTGTCGGACAGCGAGCGGCCCGGCACCCGCGAGGCGAGCAGGTCGCGCACGATCTCCGGGCTCGCTTCCGGATACACCGCGCGCAGCGCGATGGCCAGCCCCGACGGGGTCGGGCGCGCCGCGCCCAGGACCAGCTCGAGCGCCTCCTCCACCGGGAGGCCGTGGTACTTGCGATAGAAGCGGCGGACGAACTCGCTGCCCTCGCGGTCGGCGAAGCGCGTCAGGTAGGAATCGCGGCGCGGGTCTCCCGGGTTCTCCAGCACGAGGGCCAGCGAGCCGGAGGAGCCGTAGAGGTAGTGGGTGACCACGTCGCGCATCAGGCGGATGAAGACGAGGTTCACCGAATTCTGGAAGCCCTCGCGGATGGTGAGGATCTTCGAGTCGTCCTCCCGCTCGAAGTTGCCGAAGGTGTGGAGCCCCCCACCGGTGAAGAACGCCTCCCCCGGGCTCGCCGAGTAGCGCCGCTCCAGCGAGGCCTCGAGCATGGCCTGGAGCGTGCGGTCGGTGCCCCGCGCGCCCGTCAGGTACTGGACCGCCCATTCGCCGAGGCGATCCCGCGGGTGGACCGACACCTTGGCGAGCGCGGCCGGCTCGAGGCGCGCGTAGCGGTCGTGCAGCGCGGCGATCGCCTCGAGGTAGGAGATGAGGGTGCGGAGCTTGGCGGTCGAGCCCAGATCGATCCGCGCCCCCCCGTTGATGTCGAGCGGCTGGTCGAGGTTGTCGGTCTGGATGCGGACGTGGTTCTGCCCCGGGCCGCGCTCGTAGAGCGTGACGCTGTAGAGCACACGGGCCGGGTCGCCGCCGCCCAGGAGCTTCTCGCCCACGAGCCCGAGGCGCTCCACGGTGGCCGGCTCGCGCAGCGAGCGCAGCAGCCGCGCCACCGCGTCCTGCGCGGTCGCGTCGAGCGTGCTGCGGGCGGTGAGGTCGAGGCGATCGAGATCGTAGAGGGCGGGCACGCTCAGCATCGAGGTGAGCCGGGCCCGCACCAGGTTGGCGCCCTTCCGCTCCACGAACGCCACCGGCGCGGCGGCGCCGCCGCGCCGCAGCTCGAGCCGCTCGGCGAGGGCCGCGTCGCGCAGGCGCGCGTCGATCACCCCGGCGCGGGCCAGCACTCGCAGGTAGCCGTCGGTGAATTCCTCGAGGGTGCGCGGGTTCTCGACCAGGTAGAAGTAGGGCCGGCGCGCGGCGAGGATGAGGCTCAGCGCGCGCTTGAAGACGCGGGCGCGCGTCGCGTCCGCGGCCACCGGCTTGGTGGAGAGGAGCGCGTTGGCCTGCAGGAAGTCGGTCCCGTACCAGATGCGCAGGCCGTCGCCGAGGCCGTGGACCTCGCCGTGGCCGGGCGCGGCGGCCAGCGGCAGCGAGTCGAGGTAGTCCACCACGATCTGCCGCCGGGTGGCGCGCGTGGTGGCGCCGCCCTGGTAGGCGCGCAGGCTCGCCGAGATCATCTGGCGCAGCTTGTCCCCCGCCGCGCGGGTGCGGCCCTCGGGCGAGTGGCGGAGCTTCTCGAGCTGGGTGGGCAGGGTGCTCGCCCCGATGGAGTGCCGGTCGCCGCGGAAGCGCGCGATCGTCTCCACTCCCACCGCCTTCGCGAGCCGCCGCCAGTCCACCACCGGGTTCCGGTACGGCCCGGTGTCGAGCAGCTCGCGGTTCTCGATGAAGAGCAGGGTGTTGATGAGCAGCGGCGGCACCGCGTCGAAGCGGTCGTAGACCTGCTCGGGATAGCGGGTCGCGTAGAGGGCGTGGCCCTCGCGGTCCAGCACCTCGAGCCCGGCGCGGGTCTTCTCGCGATAGGGCGGGTAGAGGCCCCACGCGGCCAAGTGCGCGAGCGCGGCGGAGGGGCGCGCCTGCTGCTCCACGCGGTAGCCGCCCGCCTCCAGGCGGTCCACGAAGTCGGGGAGGCGGGTGTAGCCCAGACGGACGTCGTACGGTCCGGTCTGCGGATACGTGACCGACGGGCTCGGCCCCGGGGCGACCCGATACGTCAGGACTCGCGCGGTCTGCGAGAGCACCAGGGCCTGCAGGGCGGACGTGCGCATCTCGATGAGCCCGAGCACCAGGAGGGCGATCGAGATGCTCCCCAGCAGCAGCGAGCGTCGTACCACCAGCTCGCGGAGGCGCGCGGGCCAGGGCTGGGCCGCGCTCGCGCGAGGGAGCACGTCGGCGCCGATGGCGGCGGCGAGCGCGGGGCGGGCGGGGGAGAGGCCGGCCCGCGGGGCAGGGCGCGACGCCGAGAGAAAACGCCTCAACGGAGAGCGCCGGCTGGAGTCGGTCACTGCCTGATCAACCGTCCGGGCGGGCCGGACGTTCCTCTATGCAATGCTTGCGTCGTGGGCACCGGGAAGCATCGCCATCACCGCGATGGCGAGCCTTCAAATCCTACCACGCGCTCGCACCATGCGGCCACCGCGAGAATTTTTGCGTCGTGGCCGGCCGCGGCCACGAGCTGGATCGCGTGCGGGAGGCCGAGCGACGACACGCCGATCGGCAGCGAGATCGCGGGAACGCCCGCGAAGCTCCACGGCGCGCAGAACCACGGATCGCCGGTCGCGGCGAGCCCCTCCGGCGCGGGCGCCGGCGCGGTGGGCGACAGCAGCGCGTCGTGCTCGGCGAG
>DASZJM010000459.1:0-2106 GCA_035948165.1 Candidatus Methylomirabilota bacterium | reverse complement strand
CCGAACGCGGCCAGCGCCTCCTCGGCCTCGCCGACCAGGAAGCGCGCGCGGGCCCGCGAGGGCTCGATGCCGTGGATCGCCGGATAGGTGGCCTTCTGCTGGATCTGGTCCTTGCCCGCGGTCTTGCCCAGCTCCTCCGAGCTCGCGACCACGTCGAGGATGTCGTCGACGATCTGGAAGGCGAGGCCCAGGTCCGCGCCGGCCACGCTCAGCGCGCGCACCTGTTCGGGCGTCGCCCCGCAGAGCACCGCGCCGACCCGGAGTGAGGTACGGATGAGGGCGCCGGTCTTGTGGGCGTGGATGTAGTCCACCGTGTCCGCACCCACCTGCCGGCCCTCCGCTTCGAGATCGGCGACCTGCCCGGCCACCATGCCGCCGTGGCCCGCCGCATCCGCGATGTCCACCACGACAGCCTGGAGCGCGTCGAGACTGGTGGCGCGCGCATTGTCGGCCACCAGCCGGAAGGCCAGGGTCAGGAGCGCGTCGCCGGCCAGGATGGCGGTGGCCTCGCCGAAGACCTTGTGGTTGGTGGGAACGCCGCGGCGGAAGTCGTCGTTGTCCATCGCGGGCAGGTCGTCGTGCACGAGGGAGTAGGTGTGGATCAGCTCGAGCGCGCACGCGGTCGGCATCACCCGCTCCGCGCTCCCGCCCACCGCCTCCGCCCCCGCGATCACCAGCACCGGGCGCAGGCGCTTGCCCCCCGCGAACACGCTGTAGCGCATCGCCTTGTGCAGGGACTCCGGCCGCTCGGTCTCGGGCGGCAGGAAGCGGTCGAGGGCCACGTCCACCGCGGCGGCCCGCTCCTTCATGTAGGCGCCCAGGTCGAAGCTCACGCGCGCTCCTCGTCGGCCAGGTCGAAGGGGGTCGTCTTCAGCACCCCGCTCTCGTCCCGCGTGAGCAGCTCGATGCGCTTCTCGGCCTCGTCGAGGTACTTGCCGGCGCGCCGGGCGAGCCCGACGCCTTCCTCGAACACCTGCAGGGATTCTTCCAGGGAGAGATTACCCGCCTCGAGCTGATCCACGATCTGCTCGAGGCGCTGCAGCGCCGCTTCAAACTTTATGTCGGTCATCCCGTTCCTTGAGACGCTCCACCCGGGCCTCGACCGCGCCCTGGTGCAGCAGGATCTCGATGGCGTCCCCGGGGCGTGTCTGCGCGGCGCCACGGACGATCACGCCGGAAGGCAGCAGCCGGGTCAGGCTATAACCTCGTCCGAGCACGGCCAGCGGCGAGAGGCTGTCGAGCCGGCCCACCGCGGCGTCGAACCGATGCTGCGACACCTTCACGCTGTGGACGGCCGCGGAGGCGAGCCGACCGCGCAGCTGGGCGAGCAGCACCGCGCCGTTGGCAATCCTAGCCACCGGATTGAGAGAGCGCAAGGCGTTTCTGGCCAGCGAGAGGCGATGCGTGGCCTGCCGCTCGCTCCCCCGCACCGCCCGCGTGAGGCGCGAGGTCAGCTCGTCCACCCGGCGGTAGAGATCGCGGAGGGCGCGCGCGGCGTCGGTGAGCACGCGGCGCTTGCCGAGCACCTCCACCCGCTCGCGGTCGCGCTCGAGACGGCTCGCCATCGCCTGCTTGAGCGCCTCGTAGAGGCTCACGAGCGCGCGCGCCACCTGGAGCTTCTCCTGCACCACCACCTCCGCGGCCGCCGACGGGGTCGGCGCGCGCAGGTCGGCCACGAAGTCGGCGATCGTGAAGTCGGTCTCGTGGCCGACCCCCGAGATGACCGGCACGCGGCAGCCCGCGATCGCGCGGGCGACCCGCTCGTCGTTGAAGGCCCACAGATCCTCGATGGAGCCGCCCCCGCGCCCGACGATGATCACGTCGAGGTCCTCGACCGTCTGCAGATCTCGGAGAGCGGCGACGATCTCGCCCGGCGCCTCCTCCCCCTGCACGCGCACCGGGGTGATCAGGATGCGCAGGTCGGCGAAGCGTCGGTCGATGACGTGCAGCATGTCGCGGATCGCGGCCCCGGTCGGCGAGGTCACGATGCCGATGGTGCGCGGGAACGGGGGCAGCGGGCGCTTGCGGGCCGCATCGAAGAGCCCCTCCGCCTCGAGCCGGCGCTTGAGCTGCTCGAAGGCGAGCTGGAGTGCGCCCACCCCCTTG
>DASZJM010000458.1:0-5821 GCA_035948165.1 Candidatus Methylomirabilota bacterium | reverse complement strand
TTCTCGCGCCCGCCGGCAGTAGAGGTGCGGGCCGCTGAGAAAGGTGCAGATGCGAGGCGGCGCCCGAAGGTCGGGCGCGAGGCGTACTCTCCGTACGTTGAGCGCCCAGACCGAGGGCGCCAACGAAGCAGATGCGCCTTTGTCAGCGGCCCGCGGCCTTGTGGGGGTCGAGCCAGTCGCGGAGACCGTCGGCCACCATGTTGAAGCCGAGGACGGCGGCCATGATCGCGAGGCCTGGGAAGATCACCATCCAGGGGGCCTGCAGCATGAAGCCGCGTCCGTCGGCCAGCATGAGGCCGAGTGACGGCGTGGGCGGGCGCACGCCGACGCCGAGGAACGATAGCGAGGCCTCGACAAGAATGGCGATCGCCATCAGCACCGAGGCTTGCACCAGGATCGGTGTGGCCGCGTTCGGCAGGATGTGGCGCAGCACCAGGCGCGGCACCGCCGCGCCCATCGCCCGGGCGCCGTCCACGTAGACCTCGACCTTCACCGCGAGGACCGCGGCCCGCACCACGCGGGCCACGATCGGGGTGTAGACCACCGCGAGCGACACCGCCACCAGCACGACCCCGGTGCCGAAGACGCTCATCAGGGCGATGGCGAGCAGGATGGCGGGGAACGACATCAAGACGTCGAGCGGGCGCATGATCAGCTGGTCGAGCGCGCCCTCCGCGTAGCCCGCGACCAGCCCGAGGGGAACGCCGGCCAGGAGGGCCAGCCCCACCGAGCCGAGCGCGACGCCGAGCGAGACCCGGTAGGCGTGCACGACCCGGCTCAGCATGCTGCGCCCGAGGTCGTCCATGCCGAAGGGCTGCCCCCACGTGGGCGCGCGCAGGGCCAGGTCCCGGGCGATCTCGGTCGGGCTGCCGGGCACGACGGTCGACGCGAGCGCGGCGGCGAGCGCGAGTGCGCCCACCACCAGCAGGCCGGCCAGGGTGACGCCGCGATGCCGCGCGGGCATGGTGCGGCGGAGCGTGCGCCACATCAGCGGCGCCGCATGCGGGGATCGATGGCGCCGTAGAGCACGTCGGTGACCAGGTTCACCAGCATGAACATCGCGCCGATCACCAGCACCGCGCTCTGCACCACCGGGTAGTTGCGCTCGAGCACCGCGTCGAGGGTCATGCGGCCGAGCCCGGGCAACGTGAAGATCATCTCGACCACGATGGCGCCGCCCAGCATGTAGCCCACCTGCAACCCCAGCACGGTGACGATCGGGATCGCCGCGTTCGGCAGCACGTGGCGGAAGAGGATCGCGCGCTCGCCCAGCCCCTTGGCCCGCGCGTACTGCACGAAGCCCCGATGCATGGTGTCGAGCACCGCGGCGCGGGTGAGCCGCCCCAGCACCGCGGCGCGGCTCAGCGCCAGGGTCAGCGCCGGGAGCGTCAGGTGCACGAGGTTCTCCACCGGGCTCTCCGCGAACGGGACCCAGCCGCCCGACGGCAGGAGCCCCGCGCCCAGCGAGAGCCCGAGGATCAGCATGATGCCGAGCCAGAAGTCGGGGATGGAGACGCCGATCAGCCCCACCGCCAGCGCGGCGCGGTCCGTCCCGCCGCCGCGGCGGCCGCCGGCCAGCAGGCCCAGCGGGACACCGATCAGCGCGGTGCAGAGCGCGGCCAGGCCGGTCAGCTCGAGGGTCACCGGCAGGCGGTCGAGGATCATCCGGCCGATCGGCTCGTTCTGCCTAAAGTCGTGGCCGAGGTCGCCGCGGGCCGCCGCGCCGAGCCAACGGAGGTACTGCTCCGGAATCGGGTCGTCGAGGTGGAAGGCCTCGCGCAGAGCCGCGATGCCCTCGGGAGTGGCCTTGTAGCCGAGCACCGCCAGCGCGGGATCGCCCGGCACCAGGCGCATGAGCCCGAAGATCAGCACGCTCATGCCGAGCAGCAGCGGCACCGCCAGGGCCAGCCGCCGCGCCCCGTACAGAATCATCTCGCGCTCGCCCGAGAGCGGTGGGGGGGCCTGGGGGAGGAGCGGCGCACGCTCCCCCCCAGTTCAATCAATTCAGCCAGGTGTCCTCGAACCGCAACTCGAGCGACGACAGGGGCGTCGAGCCCTGCACGTTCGGCTTCATCCAGTAGCGCTGCAGCTCGTTGCTGAAGACCACGAGCGAGCCCTCTTCCTGGAACCAGCGCACCAGCTCCGGGTACATCTTCTTGCGCGCGGCCGGGCTCGCGGTGAAGCGGAAGGCGTCGAGCCGCTTGTCGGCTTCCTCCGACTTGAAGCCGCAGAAGTTCCACGCCGAGGAGGAGTGCTGCATCGGGTAGTAGAACATGTCGGGGTCGACGGTGACGCTCCAGTACCCGCCCGCGATGTCGAACTTCTTGCCGACCAGCTCCTCGAAGTACTGCCCGGACTCGAGCGGCCGGACGTCGAGCGTGATGCCGACCTTCTTGAGCTGCTCACGCAGGATCTCGCCGGTCTTCACCAGCACCGGCACCTGCGACTTCACCAGGTAGGTCAGGCTGAGGCCGCTCCCCTTGCCCGCGTCGGCCAGGAGCTGCTTGGCGCGGGCCAGGTCGGGGCCGCCCTTGTGGGCGTTCACCCCGGTGGCCCACGGGCTCGGCTCCGGGGTGGGCTCCGCGGTCACCACGTGGGTGTCGTAATAGACCAGCTTCACGATCTCGGCGCGGTCGATGGTCCACGCGATGGCCTGGCGCAGGCGCTTGTCGTTGAACGGCGGGCGGCTCGCGTTGAGCATCAGGTAGAACGGGAAGTAGGGCCGACCGGGCGAGGACTTCATCTCCCGCGTCAGCCGCTCGAGCTCCGAGATGCGCTGCGGCGGGACGGTCTGGATCCAGTTGTAGCGCCCGGTCTGCAGCCCGGTGAGCCGCACGGTGTCGTCGGAGGGCGACTGGAAGATGATCCGGTCGAGGTACGGCTTGCCCGGCCGAAAGTACTTGTCCCAGCGCTCGAGCGTGATGTGGTCGTCCTTCACCCACTCCACGAACCGGTACGGCCCGGTGCCGATCGGGAAGAGCTTGGGGTCTTTCTCGGCGAGCGCCTTCTCGTTCACGATCTCGGTGGCCTGCGCCAGCATCGCGAAGAGCGGGCCGAACGGCCGGCTCATGCTGAAGCGCACCTGGTGCGGGCCGATCGCCTCCACGCCCTCCACCGGCGAGAAGAACACCCGCATCGGCAGCTTGTTCTTGGCGTCGAGCAGCCGGTTGAAGGTGAAGGCCACGTCCTTCGCGGTGAACGCCTCGCCGTTGTGGAAGACTGCGTTGTCGACCAGGTCGAAGACCCAGGCTCGATCGCCGTCGGCCTTCCAGGACTTGGCGAGGCCGGGCACGAACTGGCCGCTCTCGTCCACGTAGACCAGCTTGTTGTAGACGTTCTGGTAGACCTGGAGCGAGGAGTAGAGCTGCGCGTAGCCGGGATCCATGTTCACCGGCTTGTCCACGGTGGCGACCTTGAGCACCCCGCCGCGCTTGGGCGAGCCCTGCGCCCACACGGGCCGGGGCGCGCCGCCACCGAGCGAAGCGAGGCCGGCGCCCGCCGCGAGCCCGCCCATGCGCGACAGCCACTGCCGCCGCGTGCTCCGGTTCCAGTCCGCCGTCCGCTCGCGCTCGGTCATCGCCCGTTCCTCCCCCCGTTAATCCGGTGGATGTTCGACATGACGTCCTGGACCTCGCCGTCCTTCATCACCGTCCGCACCTGGCGCAGCGCCCGGATGTCCGCGAGCGGATCGCCCTCGACCGCGAGCAGGTCGGCGCGCTTGCCCACCGCCACCGTGCCCACCTGGCCCTCGACGCGGCAGGCCTCCGCGCCCCAGCGGGTGCCGGAGAGGAGCGCGTCCCGGGGGGAGACTCCGAACTGCACGAGGCACTCGAGCTCGAAGGGCATGCAGCCGTGGACGCCGTCGGTCCCCGACGCGAAGCGGACGCCCGAGGCCAGGTGCGCCGGAAAGCGCTCGGTCATCACCCGCCGGGCCGCCCGGAGCTTGTCCATGATCGCGACGTGGCGGCCGTCGCCGCCCTCGATGCCGCGCTCGTGCATGAAGATCGCGAAGGTGCAGATGAGCCAGGCCCCGTGCTCCTTCATCAGGGCGATGTCCTCGCCGGTGGCCAGGCCGGCGTGCTCGATGGTGGAGACGCCCTCCTCCACGCAGAGGCGCAGGCCCGGGCCCCCGTGGGCGTGGGCCGCCGCGTACTTGCCGGCCCGCTCCGCCTCCTCCACCGCGGCCCGGATCTCCTCGCGCGAGTAGACGCTCGCGTTGAGGGTGGTGCCGGGGGAGCTCACCCCGCCGGTGGCGAAGATCTTCACGTGGTCGGCGCCGCCCTGGAAGTTCTCGCGCACGCCACGGCGGATCGCGTCGACCCCGTCGAACGAGGAGTGGGCGCGGCCGTGCCCGTTGCTCGCGGTGATGCCTCGCGTGCCACACAGCAGGCGCGGGCCGGGGATCACCCCGGCCTCGATGGCCTCCCGCACCTGGACGTCGAGGAAGCGCTCCTCGGTCATCACCCGGAGCGTGGTGGTGCCGGAGGCCAGGTCGTGGCGCAGGTTCGAGGTGGCCCGCAGGGCCTGTGGCACAACCTCCTGTCGCAGCTGGCCGATCTGATCGCCATCGGACGGCACGATCGAGATGTGGCTGTGCGCGTCGACCAGCCCCGGCATCACGAAGCGGTCGCTCCAGTCGAGCACCTCGGCCCCGGCGGGGATCGGGGTCGACGCGGCCGGGCCGACCGCGGTGATCAGGCCGCCGTCCACCACGATCACCGCCGGGCGCACCGGCAAAGCCCCGGTGGCGTCGAAGAGCGTGCCGCAGCGGATGGCCCGGAGCGCCACCGGGGGCGCCCTAGGCCCCGGCCGCCGCGCCGGCACCGTAGTCCCGCCGCGCGGCCTCGCCGCTTACGTAGCCCTCGCGGACGTCCCGGCGCACCGCCTCCGGGTCGCGCTCGGCGGGCGGCCCGTAGCCCCCGCCCCCGCCGGTCATGATGCGCACCCGCTCCCCCGCCGCGATCGGATGCTGGGTCGCCTTGCGCACGTGCCGCACCGCCCCATCGGGCGCGGTGATCTCGACCCCGTTGACCGCGCCGTCGCAGCCGCCGCGCAGGCCCCAGGGCGGCGTCACCTTGCGCTCGAGGCTGAAGGTGATGAACGCGGGGGCGAGGAACTCGTAGAGCCGCTCGATGCCGAGCCCGCCGCGGAAGCGGCCGGCCCCGCCCGAGTCCGGGCGCAGGCCGTAGCGCAGGATGCGGATCGACGGGGTGCGGGACTCCACCACCTCGACCGGGTTGTTCCGCGCGGTCGACCCCGCGAAGATGATCATGGCCGACTCGCCGTCGTAGGCCGGCCGCCCCCCGGTGCCCCCCGCGTTGAGATCGCCCTGGATGAAGAGCCGCCCGGTCTCCGGATGGGTCCCGAAGGCGATCGTCGGCATCTGGTCGCCGTAGGAGCCGGCCGGGATCCGGTCCGGCATCGCCTCCGAGAGCGCGCGCAGGCCCAGGTCGATTAAAAGATTGATCGGCACGTAGTAGCGCGCGGTCGGCGCCGGCTCCTGACAGTTCAGCACCGAGCGCTCCGGGATGATCACCTGCAGCGGGCGGAAGCAGCCCTCGTCCACCGGGGTGAGCGGGGCGGAGAGACACTTGATCAGGAGGCGGCACGCGCTGATCGTGATGGCGTCGCCGCAGTTGAACGGGCCCACCACCTGCGGGCTCGAGCCGGTGAAGTCGACGGTCATCGTAGGCCGCCCGGGCGGAGAGCCGGCGCCGTCGTCGAGGGTGATCGCCATCTCGATGCGCACCGGCTGGTCGAGCGTGATGCCGTCGTTGTCGAAGTGGGCGACCGCGCGGTACGTGCCGGCCGGGATGCGGGC
>DASZJM010000457.1:0-12466 GCA_035948165.1 Candidatus Methylomirabilota bacterium | reverse complement strand
AGGGCTTCCAGCGGCCGGTGAAGGCCTACAACCTGGTGCAGCTCTCCGCTCCCGCGTCGTGAAGGTCTGCGTCGTCGGCGCGGGCGCCATCGGCACGTTTCTCGGCGTCCACCTGGCGAAGAGCGGCTGCGAGGTCTCGGCGCTCGCGCGCGGGCGCACCCTCGCGGCGGTGCGCTCGGCTGCAGCAGGACGGCGCGCTGCTCACCGCTCCGGTGCGCGCGGCCGCGGATGCCGCCGCGCTCGGGCGGCAGGACCTGGTGGTGGTCGCGGTGAAGGGGCCGTCGCTGCCCGCCGCCGCCGCGCTGGTGTCGCCGCTGCTCGGCCCCGACACCGTGGTGCTGCCCGCGATGAACGGGGTCCCGTGGTGGTTCTTCCATGGCCTGGGCGGCGCGCACGATGGGGCGGCGGTGCGCGCGGTGGATCCTGACGGCCGCGTGGCCGCCGCGATTCCCCTGCGTCACGTGATCGGCTGCGTGGTGCACGCGACCTGCTCGATGGTGGAACCCGGGCTCGGGCGCCACGGCTTCGGCCGCGGGCTCATCGTGGGCGAGCCGGACGGCGCGATCTCCTCGCGGGTCACCGCCCTGGCGGGACGGCTCGACGCGGCGGGCTTCGAGACCACCGTGTCGAAGCGCATCCAGGCCGACGTCTGGTACAAGCTCTGGGGCAACATGACGATGAACCCGATGTCGGCCCTCACCGGCGCCACCTGCGACCGGCTGCTCGACGACCCGCTGCTCGATCGATTCACCCTCGCGATCATGGCGGAGGCCGCCGCGATCGGCGAGAAGATCGGCTGCCCGATCCGGCAGAGCGGCGAGGAGCGGAACGCGGTGACCCGCAAGCTGGGTGCCTTCAAGACCTCGATGCTCCAGGACGTGGAGGCGGGCAAGCCGCTCGAGATCGACGCGCTGCTGACCGCGGTGAGCGAGATCGGCGGCCGCGTCGGGGTGGCCACCCCCAGCACCGACGCCCTGCTCGGCCTCACCCGGGTGTTCGCGGCCGGCCGCGGGCTCTATCGGCCGTAACCGCGCCGCCCCCGCCCTTCCGCGCCGACCACGTGGGCAGCCTGATCCGATCTAGCCGGCGGGCGCGTCCGCGGCGGGCAGCAGCACGCAGGCGGCGGCCGGAACCGTCAGGACCACCCGGTCACCGGGACGGGAGCGGGCGGGCGCGGAGGCGCTGACGCGCAGGACCACGTCGCTCCCGTCGATCGTCACCTGGTAGTCGACCGCGTCGCCCAGATAGCTCGCGCGCACCACCGTGCCGGCCAGGACGGTGACGTCGGCGCCCGGCGCGGCGGGCGCGCCGAGCGTGATGCGGTGCGGGCGGATCGAGACCACGACCGGGGTCCGGGGCGGAGTCCGGGGCGCGGTCCCGTCGGCGGCCACCCTCAGGCGAAGATCGCCGCGGGCCACCGCGCCGGCGCCGTCGGCCACCGCGTCGACCAGGTTGGTCTTGCCGACGAACTCGGCCACGAAGCGGCTGCGCGGCCGCTCGAACAGCTCCTCGGGCGTGCCGACCTGGGCGACGCGCCCGTCGCGCAGCACCGCGACCCGGTCCGAGATCACCATCGCCTCCGCCTGGTCGTGGGTGACGTAAAGGGTGGTGATGGCGAAGCGCTCGTGGAGGCGGCGGATCTCGAATCGCATCTCCTCGCGCAGGCTCGCGTCCAGGTTGCTGAGCGGCTCGTCGAGGAGCAGGATCTCGGGCTCCACCACCAGCGCGCGCGCCACCGCCACCCGCTGCTGCTGGCCGCCCGATAGCTCGCCCGGGTAGCGGGCCCCGTAGCCATCGAGTTGGACCGCGCGGAGCATCTCGTCCACCCGCCGGTCGCGGTCGGCGCGGCCGACGCCCGCGAAGCGGAGCCCGTAGGCCACGTTCTGGGCCACCGTCATGTGCGGCCAGAGCGCGTAGCTCTGGAAGATCATCGCCATCCGCCGCCGCTCCGGCGGGATCACCACCGCAGGCGAGGAGAGCACACGGTCGCCCACCCGGATCTCGCCGGCTTCGGGGGCGAGGAAGCCCGCCACCAGCCGTAGCGTGGTGGTCTTGCCGCAGCCGGACGGACCGAGGAGGGCGACCAGCTCGCCGGGCCGCACTGTGAGGTCGAGGCCGACCACCGCGCCGACCGGACCGAAGCGCTTGGTGAGGCCGGTGATGGTGATCCCGGGCATCGCTCAGCCGGCCCCGCCCGTCTGCCGCCCGCCCATCACGTCGCGGCCGAGCAGGCCCTGCATGACCACCACCGTGACGAAGGTCATCACGAGCATGAAGATGCCGAGCACCGCGATGGCCCCGAACTGGCCCTCCTCCTTCAGGTCGAAGATCACCACCGACATCACCTTGGTGTTCGGGGTGAACAGGATGATCGAGGCGGAGAGCTCGCGGATCACTCCGATGAAGACGAAGCACCACGTGGCGATGATCCCGCTCCGGGCGAGCGGGGCGGTGATCTCGCGGAGCACCCGGAAGCGCCCCGCGCCGAGGATGCGGCCCGCCTCCTCGAGCTCGGGATGGATGCCGCGCAGGGTGGCGTCGGACTGCGAGTAGCCGACCGGCAGCTCCTTGGTCAGGTAGGCGAGGAAGAGGATCCAGAGGGTGCCGTAGAGCAGGAAGGGCGGCCGGGAGTAGGCCACGAAGAGGGCCACCGCCAGCACCACGCCGGGGATGACCACCGGGGCCAGCACCAGGAAGGCGAGCACCTGGTGGCCCACGATGAGGCGCCGGTTGGTGACGTAGGCGAGCAGGGTCGCGAGCGCGGCCCCCACGCACGCGGTGAGCACTCCCAGCTCGATGGTGTTGACGATGGCGGACTGGGTGGTGCTGTAGAGGAAGGTGAACGACCAGTTCTCGAGCGTGAAGTTCTCCGCGGTGAGCGGCTGGGCCCACGCGCGCGAGAACGCGGCCTTGAGCAGGATGCCGTAGGGCAGGAAGACCGCGGCGGCCAGCACCGCCAGGCAGGCCGCGAGCGCGGGATAGCGCCACGGGCCGAGCCGGATCACCCGGCGCTGCGCGCCCTTGCCCCCCACCGCGGCGTAGCCGCGCCGGCCCAGCAGCCTCTTCTGCACGAGCAGCAGCAGCGCGGTGGCGAGGAGGAGCGGGATCGAGAATGCGGCGGCCAGCTCCACGCGCGGCGGGTACTGGAAGAAGGCCCAGAGCTGGGTGGTCACGGTGTGAAAGCCGGCGGGCAGGGCCAGGATCGCGGGCGAGCCGAAGAGGGCGAGCGCCTGCAGCACCGCCAGGATGAAGCCGCTCAGGACCGCGGGCAGCACCATGGGCAGGGTGATGGTCCGCGCGACCTGGAAGCGGCCCGCGCCGAGGATGGACGCGGCGTCTTCCAGGTCCGAGGCGATGAGGCCCAGGGTGTTGGCGATCATGATGTAGACGTACGGGAAGGTGTAGATCGCCACCACGAAGATCAGCCCCGGCATGCTGAAGATGTTGACGAGCGGCTCGACGGCGCCGGTCAGCTCGCGGTAAATCCGGTTGAGGTAGCCCGCGTTGGGGCCGGCGAGCATGACCCACGCGAACGCGCCCAGGAAGGGCGGGGTCACGAAGGAGGCCATGACCAGGTGCTGGATGGCGCGGCGCCCCGGCAGGTCGGTGCGGGCGGTGAGCCAGGCCATCGGCGCGCCGATCGCCAGCGCGACCAGGCCCGACCAGAACGCGAGCACCAGCGTGTTCCAGAGCGCTTTCTGCAGCGGCGGGTCGCCGAGCACGCGGGCGTAGTGGGCGAGGGTGACGCCCGTGTCGCTGCGCACGCTCATGTAGGCGAGCCAGCCGAGCGGGAGGAGGATCAGCATCGCCAGCGCGGCCGCCGCGAGCACCCAGATCGGCGCGGCGCGGTCGAGGCCCTCCCAGCGCCGCGGCCGCGCGGCCGCCACCGCGTCGGGCATGGCGGGGCTAGGCCCCGAAGAACTCGACGAAGCGCGTCTTGATCTCCTCGTTCCGCTTCTCGAGCTCCTCCGCGTCGACGGCCAGGACCTTGAGGTCCGACAGGCGCGGCTTGTCGGACGGGTAGGTCACCTGCGGATGGCCGCTGTAGAGGCCTTCGGTGTCGGCCAGCACCTGCTGGATCTCGCGGGAGAAGATGAAGTCGGTGAAGAGGCGGGCCGCGTTCGGATGCGGCGCGAAGCTTGTGATCGCGCTCGGGGAGACCACCAGCGGCACGCCCTCCTTCGGGTACACGATCTCGACCGGGTTCCCCTTCTTCTTGACCTGGTAGAACGTGTAGTCGCCCCCGTCCACCGCGACCGGCCGCTCGCCGGAGGCCACCACCCCCGACGGATCGACCGCGGACTGGACGAGCATCGGCTTGTTCTGGGCCAGCGCCTTGAAGTAGTCCCAGCCGTGCAGGTGCACGAGCGCGAGCACGTGGGTGGCGATGACCCCGCTGTAGCCCGGGTGCGCGGTCACCAGGCGCCCGCGCCACTTGGGGTCGAGCAGGTCCTTCCAGGTGCGGGGCGCCTCGGCGGGCGAGATCGCCTTGGTGTTGTAGGCGATGACGTTGACGGTGGCGCGCAGCCCGTAGTGATAGCCGTCCTTGTCCTTGAAGCCGGCCCCGAACGCGTCGGCCCCGGCGGGGGTGTAGCGCATCAGGAGCTTCTTCTCCTTGAGCAGCACGTAGTGGCCGGCGTCGGAGGTGTGGACCACGTCCACGTTCTTGATGCCGGCCTGGAGCTCCTGCATCATCCGCTGCAGGATCCGCTGCGATCCGGTGCGGTGCACCTCCACCTTCACGCCCGGGTACGCGGTCTCGAAGAGCTTGGCCACCTTCTCCGAGCTGGTGAGGGCGAGCGAGGTGTACCAGACGACCTTGCCCTCCTTCCGGGCCGCCTCGAGCCGCGGATCCTGCGCGCGGGCCTCGATGGCCGAAACCCCGAGCCAGAGGGCGAGCGCGATCAGCAGCGCGGAGATCGAACGCGGGCGGTGGGGCATCGGGGCTCCTTTCGCGCTAGGCGGCGAGCGCGTCCATCAGCGGGGCCAGGCGCGGCACCGTGGCGAGCGCGTCGACCAGCTCCACCACGCGGGTGGCCTGGGCCTCCGAGATGGCCCGGCGCGCGTTGGCGCGGAACTTGGCGGTGAGCTCCTCGCGGGTCATCGGGAAGTCGGGGCCGCCGCGCGGGTGATCCTGCGTCTCCTCGAGCTGCCGGCCGTCGGCGAGCCGCACCGCCACGTGCCCGATGAAGTGGCGCGGGTAGTCGATGGTGCGATCGATGTCGTAGAAGACCCGACTGGCCACCGCGCGGACCGCCTCGTCGGCGGCCGCCTCGTCGGTGAAGTCGGCCAGGGTGGCCCGGCCGTTGACCAGGATCGAGGCGAGCAGGTACGGCAGGCTGAACTTGGCCGCGTAGCCGTTCTGGGGGCGCTGCTTGGCCGCGAGCGGCTCCCACAGGCGCGGGATCGGCCCCTCCGCGGTCCGGCACCGCACCTCCGCGATCTGCTCGGGGCGCAGGTGATGGCGCTCGCGCAGGCGGAGTGCGCAGTCCATGTACGGGTGGGCGATGGAGCCGCACGGGTAGGGCTTGAAGGTGAGCGCGGACAGCTCCCACGTCTGCCCGAGGGTGGCGAGCAGCGCCTCCAGGCGGTCGGGCTCGTGGCCGCCCGCGAAGGCGGCGTAGAAGCCGTGGGCGCCCTCGAAGACGGTCTCCGGCCCGGTGAACCCGGCGCGCGCCAGCACCGCGGCGGCCACGCCCGCGTGGGCGGCCCAGCCGGGGTGCAGCCGCTTGGTCCACGAGCCGTCGGCCAGGTACTCGATGATCCCGGCGGCCTGGCTGCCGCAGAGGCCGAAGGCGTGGACCTGCTGGTCCTCGGTCAGGCGGTGGAGGCGCCCGGCCACCGCGGCGGCCGCGAAGCTCCCGGTGAGCGCGGTCGGGTGGTAGTGGCGCGCGTGGAAGCGGCCGGGAACCGCGAGGCCGACCCGGCACATCACCTCGACCCCCGCGATCATCGCCTCGAGGACCGCGCGCCCCGAGGCGCCCACCGCCTCGCCCACCGCCAGCGCGGTGGGGACCGCGACGCAGCCGGTGTGCACGATGGCGTCCTCGCGCGTGTCGTCGAAGTCGAGCCCGTGCGCGAGCGTGCCGTTGGCGAGCACCGCGCTCGCGGCGCCCACCCGGGCCTTGCTGCCGACCAGCGTGCTCTCCGGCGTGCCGCCCAGCTGCTCGGCGGCCCGGACGACCGCGCGGCCGAAGTCCTCCCGGCAGGAGGCGAGGCAGCTGCCGAGGGTATCCAGGGCGAGGAGGGTCGCGCGCGCGGTCACCGCGGCGGGCACGTGGTCGAGGTCGAGCGCGGAGACGAATCGCGCGAAGCGACGAGCGACCGACGGGGACGAGGCGGGGGGTGGTGGCACGGCCGTCGGCTCTTTCTACTGAACGGGTTCCGCGATGTCAACGGGAAACTCCCCGCCGAGGGCTCGCGCGCGGAGCCGCCTCTGGCGGACGCGCCGCGACGGCGCTATGATGCGAGGCCAATGGACGAGACGGCGACCGCGCGCGTCACCGGTGTGGCGCAGGTCTTCGATCTGCACGCCCTGAAGGCGTTCGCCCCCGAGCGGCGCGTCCGCAAGATGCTCTTCAAGACCGACCAGCTCTGGTCGGAGATCGCCTGCTACGAGCCCGGCCAGTCGACGGTGATGCACCAGCACCCGCGCGAGGAGGAGGCGATCTTCGTGCTGGAGGGCACCGCCCACATGTCGATCGACGGGCAGGAGGTCGTGGTCCCGGCCGGCTCCATCGTGAAGTTTCCCCAGAGCGTGCTGCACGACGTGCGGAACCCGGGGCCGGAGCGCTGCGTGATCATGTTCCTCAAGGTGAATCCCAAGGTGCTGCGCGATGGGTAACGTGGAGCGCTGCGACAAGACGCTCCCGCTCAATGAGATGATCTTCTACGTGCGCCGCGACGCGGCCCTGCGGGCCCGGTGGCTCTCCGACCTGGCCGGCCTCGCGCGCGAGTTCGGCCTGAGCCAGGCGGAGTACGAGGCGCTGCGCGACCGGGACGTGCGCCGGCTCAACGAGATGGGGGTGCACCAGTACTACATCCCCCAGATCCTCCGGCTCTTCTTCGGCGCCTCCGCCAACAGCAACGCCCACCCCGCGCTGGAGGCCTATCGCCGCGCCTATCCGGAGGAGACCGCGGCGTCGGACCGTTTACAAGATAGGCTCGCGCGGGGGCGGGGCTGAGCCATGGCCCAGGTGGTGGCCGCGATGGCGCTCACCCACTCGCCCGGGCTCACCGGCTGGTTCGATCGGGCTCCGGAGGACCAGCGCCGCGAGGCGCGCCGGGCCCTCGACCTGCTGCGCGACCGGCTGCGGGCCGCGCGGCCGGACGTGATCTTACTCTTCAGCAACGACCACCTGCTCAACTGGCCGATCAACAACACCCCGGAGTACACGGTGGGGATCGGGGCCGAGCACGTGGGGCCGGCCGACTGGTACGACGAGTGGCTCGCCCTCGAGAAGTATCGCATTCCGGGTCATCCCGCCTTCGCGCGGTACCTCGTCAACGAGGGGGCGCGGCGGCGACTCGCCTTCGCCTACCGGCGCGACATGCAGTTCGACGACGGGGTCTCGGTGCCCATGCACTACCTGAACCCGGAGGG
Source organism: Candidatus Methylomirabilota bacterium (assembly GCA_035948165.1). Classification (GTDB taxonomy): domain Bacteria; phylum Methylomirabilota; class Methylomirabilia; order Rokubacteriales; family CSP1-6; genus CAMLFJ01. Next base: position 4,863 of record DASZJM010000457.1, on the reverse strand, counting down.
CGACATCGCGCTGGTGCCGGTGACCATGAACTGCACGGTGCCGCCGATTCCCACTCCCGCGCGCGCGTACGAGGTGGGGACCACGCTGCGGGAGATGGTGCAGGCCTATCCGGGCGCCGAGCGCGTCGCGGTCGTGGCCACCGGCGGCCTCTCCCACGAGCCGGGCGGCCCGCGCTACTTCTGGGTGGACGAGGAGTTCGATCGCTGGTTCCTCGATCTGCTCCGCAAGGGCGATCACGCCGCGCTCCTCCACGAGTGCACGCTCGAGCGGATGGAGGCGGCCGGCTCCGGCGGCACCGCGGAGCTGCTCGCGTGGATGGTCGCGCTCGCGTTCACGTCCGGTCCCGCCGAGGTGCTCGCGTACATGCCGGCGATCGCCTGGCGCTCGGGCACCGGCATGGTGGTATGGCCCGATGTCAAGAATTGACACCCTTGCAATTCCCTGCAAGCGTCCTCCTGCGGACGACCGGAGTGACACGTGAGAAGCGTGGATCAACGACCCGTGTCTAAGTTCAAGCCCCGTCTGACTCGCCCGACTGGCGCCGTTCTTGCTCCCTCGCGTCCCAGTGGGAGAGTCGGCATGAGCCGGACACAGCCGGAGCGCGAGACGTCGGTATTCCGCAAGCCCGTCGCCCCTCCGCCCGAGCGCGCCGCGGCGCGGCGCGGGCCCGAAGCGCGGGGCGATCGGAGCCTCGCCATTCCGGCCTCCGTCGCGTCGTCGCTCTCGCGCACGGTGCGCGAGCAGCTCGCGTATCTCACCCCCGATCAGCAGCGCGCGTTCCTGTGGCGCTATCGCGCGCAGGCGAAGTCGCCGCTGGTGGCCCTCCTGTTCCTCCCGCTCGGCTGGCACTACCTCTACCTGCGCAAGCGCGGCCTGCAGGTCCTCTTCTGGCTGACTCTCGGCGGGCTCGCCGCGTGGTGGGTGCTCGACCTGTTCCGCATCCGCCGCCTCGTCCGCGACTACAATCGGCGCGTCGCGGTCCACGTCATGCGCGCCCTGTGGGGCTAGGAGGCGACGCCCCCTTCACTCGCGTCAGCGGATGCGACCTGTGCCGGGCGGCCCGCATCACCCCCTGGCACCACGAGGACGACATCTGCTGGATCGCCGAGTGTGACGTCTGCGACGTGCCCATGGTGGTCTGGCGCTACCACGGCACCGAGCCGCCCGCCCCACACGTGACCCACATGCACACCCTGCTGCGCGAGGTGGCCACCCGCGTGCTCGGCGGCGAGTGCTACATCGACGACAACATGCGCAACATCCCCGACCACTACCACGCCCACGGCCGGCCCAAGGGCGGGTTCTTCGGTCCCCAGCGCGGACGCTAGCGCGTGCTGCGCGCACTCTAGGAGGAGGCTTCCATGGCGGAGAGTGAGCTGCATCGCAAGGGCAACGAGATCAGGCGCCGGCTGCTGGGCGACAAGTACGTGGACCGCGTGAACGCGACGACCTACCAGGATCCGATCATGCGCACGTTCATCGACGTGGCCACCGAGAATGTGTTCGGCGCGCTCTGGGCCCGCCCCGGGCTCGACCTCAAGACCCGCACCCTGGTGTGCGTGGTCTCCGACGCCGCGACCGGCCGGGAGCCCGAGCTGCGGATCCACCTGCGGATGGCGCTCGGACAGGGGTGGACCGAGCAGGAGCTGATCGAGGTGCTGATCCACATGTCCGGCTACGTGGGTGTGCCCATCATCCGCGAGGCCATGATCTGCGCTCGGGACGTGTTCGCCGAGGTGCGCGCCGAGCGCTGAGTGTCAGCGGGGCGCATCGCTGTCGGATCGGAACTATCAGAACCACCTGGAAAGATTACCGATTCTGGCCAAGTGGTTGATTTTTTACACATCTCCACGCCGGCCAACTGGCACCTTGCGTGCACACTCCTGCCCGCATGGCCTCCGGCGCCGACATCCTCGTCATCGATGATGATCCGATCGTTCGGGAGGTGGTGGGCGACGTCCTGAGTGAGCACGGCCACCACGTCGATCGGGTCGAGCGGGGCCAGGAGGCGCTCGCCCGCATCAGCGAGTCCCGGCCCGTGGATCTGGCCATCGTGGACTGCCGCCTCCCGGACGTTTCCGGTCTCGAGCTCCTGCGCCGCATCAAGACGAGCTCGCCCGAGACCGAGGTCATCCTGATCACCGGTCACGCCTCGCTCGACGGGGCCCTCGCCGCGATCGCGGGCGACGCCTCGTACCTGGTGAAACCGGTCGACACCGCGCAGCTCCTCTACGCGGTGGATCGCGCCCTCGCCCGTCAGGGCCTGCTGCGCGCGCTGCGGGGCTCCGAGGAGCGCTACCGCCTCATCACCGAGAGCATGACCGAGGCGCTCTTCCTCCTCGACCTGGACGGCGGGCTCGCGATGGTCAACCGCTACAGCGAGCAGATGACCGGCTTCCGCTCCGACGAGCTGATCGGGCGCCCGGTGTTCTCGGTGCTCGACCGCGCCGGCGCGCTGCTCATGCGGGAGCGGCTCGAGGCGGTGCGGGCCGGCCGTAAGGTCTCGCCCCGGTTCGAGTGCCAGGTGGTGCGTCGCGACGGGCGCCGCATCCCGGTGGAGATGACCTGCACGAGCATCGTGCGGAACGGCGAGGTCGTCGGCCGGCTCGCGGTGGCCCGCGACGTCACCGAGCGCAAGCAGGCCCAGTCGGTGCAGGCGCTGCTCTCCTCGATCGTCGAGTCCTCGGAGGACGCCATCGTCGGCCGCACCCTCGAGGGGCGGATCGTGAGCTGGAACCCGGCCGCGGAGCGGCTCTACGGGTACTCCGCGGCGGAGGCGATCGGCCGGTCGATTTCCCTGATCGTGCCGCCCGAGCGGCGCGACGAGCTGCCCGGCATCCTGGTCCGCCTCCACCACGGCCACCGCATCAGCAACTTCGAGACAGTCTGCCTCACCAAGGCGGGCCGACGCGTCGACGTGTCGCTGACCATCTCGCCGATCCGGGACGCTACCGGCCGCGTGACCGGCGCGTCTTCCACCGCGCGCGACATCAGCGGCCGGCTCCACGCCGAGCGCACCGCGCGGGCCCTGGCCCAGGTCGGCCACGAGCTGCTCGGCACGCTCGACCTGGACCAGATCGCGAACCGGATCGTGCGCGCGGTCCTCGACGTCTTCCGGGCCCGCCGCGCCGTCCTCTACGAGCTCGAGCCGGCCTCCCGCACGCTGGTCTGCGTGGCCGCCGCCGGGCCCGCCGACGCGGCCAAGTGGGTGGGCTGCCACCTCCCGGCCGGGGCGGGGATCGCGTGGCTCGCGGTGAACGCGCGGCGCCTGGTGGCCTCCGAGGGCGCGCTCACCGATGGGCCGCCCGCCGAGCGCGACGTCCCGCCGTTCGCGGAGGAGACCGGCCAGTCGGTGATCGCGGTGCCCCTGATGGGACAGGACCGCGTGCTCGGCGCTCTCCTGGTGGGCAGCCATCCCGAGCGCGTGTACTCCGCGGAGGAGCAGCACCTGCTCGCGGTCTTCGGCGACCAGGCCGCGCTCGCCCTGCGCAACGCCCAGTTGTTCACCGAGACCGAGCGGGGCCGGCACATGGCCGAACGCCTCGCGGTCGTCGCGCGCAGCGTGCCGCAGTCGCTGACCTTCAGCGAGCTGGGACGGCAGATCGCGGACGGGGTGGCGGGCCTGCTCGAGGTCCGCGCCGCCGCGGTGTACCGGCTCGATCCGGAGACGTGGGAGCTCGCGCGGGTGGCCACCTCGTCGAGCGGGGGCGACGTGCTGACCGCCGACCCGGTCCTGCCGCGCGGGTCCGGGCTCGAGGGCGTGGCCGCTACCACGCGGCAACCGGTGCCCACCGCCGACCTGCTCGACGATCCGCGGGTGGTCCTGAGCGCGGAGGCGCGCCGGGAGATCACCGCGAGCGGCCAGGGCGCCGCGCTCGCCCTGCCGCTGCTCGTGCAGGGGCGCGTGGTCGGCGCGGTGGTCGCGCGCGACCAGACCGGACGCAGCTGGACCGGCGAGGACATCGCGCTCGCGCGCGCCTTCGCGGACCAGGCGGCGGTGGCGCTCGAGAACAGCCATCTCTACCAGGGGCTGCAGGCCGCCCTCGACGACGTCCGGGCCGGGCAGCACGAGCTGATCGAGACCGAGCGGCTGCGCGCGATCGCCTCGCTGACCGACGGGGTGACCGACTACGTGCGCCAGGTCCTGCAGATGATCATGGGCAAGGTGCAGGTGGTGCTGCCGCAGCTCGAGGGCACGCCGGGCTACGATCAGCTCGCCAGCATCAAGACCACCGTGAAGGAGGCGGCCAAGGTCCTCAAGCGGCTGCAGTCCTTCGCCGAGGTGCGGACGCTCACCGCCGCGCCGCCGCTCGACTTCAACGAGGTGGTGCGGGCCGCCCTCGAAGCCACGCGGCCCTGCTGCACGATCGGGGAGGGGCCGGACGCGCGCCACGTGGCCGTGGGCTTCGACCGCGGCGCGCTGCCCGCGGTGGCCGGCGAGGCCTCGGTGCTCATCGAGGCGGTGACCGTGGTGCTCATGAACGCGATCGAGGCGCTCCCGGAGGGCGGGCACATCACGGTCGCGACCTGGGGCGCGGAGGCGCACGTGCTCTGCACCATCCAGGACGACGGGGCGGGCATCACCCCGGAGGACCAGCGCCGCGCCCTCGAGCCCTTCTTCACCACCAAGGCGGGCGAGCACAAGGGCCTGGGGCTGAACGTGGCCTACGGGCTGCTGCGCCGCCACGGCGGCGACCTCGAGATCGCGGCCGCCCCGGAGCGGGGCACGGTGGTGACGCTTCGCCTGCCGGCGCTCCCGACGTCCGCCCGCTAGGCTCGCGTCACGCGGGCGGGGCGGCGGCCGGCGCCGCCGCGGGCAGCTCGACCCAGAACGTGCTGCCGGATCCCTCCGTGCTCTCCAC
>DASZJM010000456.1:0-4184 GCA_035948165.1 Candidatus Methylomirabilota bacterium | reverse complement strand
GACCGGGGGACTAGGGTGGCGCAAGCGCTTTTCCCGGACGGCGAGGAGCCACCTCAATGGGCGAGATTCTCGGGCTGGGCATGACGCACTACCCGCCACTCACCGGTCTGGACCAGAACATGGCCAGCATCCTCCGGCGGGTCCTGCAGGACCCCGGCCTGCCCGAGCGCTACCGCGACCCCGCGAGCTGGCCCGCCCCCATGCGCGCCGAGTACGGCTCCGACGGCGGCACCGCGAGCGCGGCGGCCCACCGCGATTCGCTGGTCCACTACTTCCGCAAGACCCGCAAGATCCTCGACGACTTCCATCCCGACGTGATCGTCATCTGGGGCGACGACCAGCACGAGAACTTCGTCGCGGACATCATTCCCCCGTTCTGCGTGCTGGCCTACGACCGCGTCGAGGCGCGCCCGTGGCGGCGCTCGGGCGGCGGCCCCAACGTCTGGGGCGAGCCGTCCGAGACCACGATCCAGATCACCGGCCACCGCCAGGCGGGCAAGTACCTGGCCGCCGGCCTGCTCGACCAGGGCGTGGACATGGCGTACGCCTACAAGCCGCTCCACTACCCGGGTCTCGCGCACGCCTTCCTGAACACGATCATGTTCCTCGACTACGATCGGGTCGGCTTCCCGTACCCGGTCATCGCGTTCCAGGTGAACTGCTACGGGCGCCGGGTGATCGCCCAGCGGGGCGGGCGCGCGAGCCTGGCCCACCCGCTCGGCGAGGCGGACCTCGATCCGCCGTCGCCCTCGCCCCGGCGCTGCATGGAGGTGGGCGCGGCCACCGCCCGGGTCATGCGGGAGAGCCCCTGGCGCACCGCCCTGATCGCGTCGTCGAGCTGGTCGCACGCCTTCCTCACCGACAAGAACTACCAGCTCTATCCCGACATCGAGGCGGACCGGCGGCTCTACGAGGCCCTCCGCGTCGGCGACTACGAGACGTGGCGAAAGACGCCGCTCGAGGCCATCGAGTCGTCGGGCCAGCAGGAGATGCTGAACTGGTACATGCTGGCCGGGGCCATGGAGGCGCTCGGACGCAAGCCCGACGAGTGCCATTTCCTCGAGACCTGGTCGTTCAACTCGAACAAGTGCTTCGCCACCTTCATGCCCTGAGAGGAGATCGGCGTGCCGACACCTACTCCCCAGCCGACCCCGCGCCTGCACGTCGCCGACGCGCGCCCGGGCGGCGGCATCCCGAAGCTCAGCGGCGACATCCGGCACCTGATCCCGAAGCTCGGCCTGCGGAACTACTGGTACCCCGCCATCGAGGCGCGCCGGGTCGGCCGCCGCAAGCCGCTGAAAGTGTCGCTGCTCGGCGAGGAGATCTGCCTGTTCCGCGGGACCGGCGGCGACGTGGTGGCGATCCAGGACATCTGCCCGCATCGCGGGGCGCGGCTCAGCGAGGGCGACTGCCACTACCAGGGGACGGTGGCGTGCCCGTACCACGGGTGGGTGTACGACGAGTCGGGCAAGAACGTGATGGTGCTCTCCGAGGGACCCGGCTCGGGCGTCTGCGGCAAGGCCGGCACCGAGGCGAAGGCGTATCCCACCCGCACCGTCAAGGGCCTCGTCTTCGTGTGGATCGGCGACGGCCCGCCCGCCCCCATCGAGGAGGACGTGCCGGAGGAGTTCTTCGACGAGGAGACCCTCATCCTCGTCGGCCAGGTGCACTGGCGGTGCAACTGGGAGGTCGCGCTCGAGAACTCGATGGACTCGCACGTCAACTACGTGCACCGCAACGCGGTGGTGGTGGCCCGCAGCGGCTTCATCGCGCGGGGCGCGCAGGGCGAGCATCCGATCTTCGTGGGCAACGGCTTCGGCGGCGACGTGGCCGAGTCCAACTACATGCGCCAGAACCCGCTCCAGGACATCTATCCGGACGGCCGCGCGTGGCCCAAGACCACCTACCGGCGCTTCTGGACCTGGCTCACCCGGCCGCTCGCCGACCGGGCGCGGCGCCACATTCCCCCGCCCCGGTCCGCGAGGTGGTGCGGCGGCCACCACCTGCCCGGCATGTTCCGGGCCGAGTTCGGCTGGGACCTCTACACCCGGATGTGCGTGCCGGTCGAGGAACACCTCACCCGCGTCTGGTACTACCACTGCCTGCGGCCCAAGACCGCGCTCGGGCGCCTGGGCGAGCGCCTGGCCTACGCGCTGCTCCACCGGTGGATCATCGAGTACAACTTCTCGCGCCAGGACGAGCGGGTGATGATCAACCAGCGCTACGACACCCCCGAAAAGCTCTCCTCGACCGACGCCGAGGTGATCCAGTGGCGCCGCCTCGTGGTGACCAAGCACTTCGGCGGACGCGACGCCTCCTTCGAGTACCGCAACCCCGACGACCTCTCGCCGGACGCGGTGCCGCTCGATCGGGTCTCGGTGCGCTACCTGCAGGAGCGGCGGCGCAGGGCCCCCCGGTGAGCGTCAGCCGCCGCGCCCTGCTGCGGACGATCGCCCTCGGCGGCGCGGCGGCGGCGCTCGGCCGCGCCCGGTCCGCCCGCGCGGCGGTGACGCCGGCGGAGTGGCAGCAGGTGGTGGCCGCGGCCAAGAAGGAGGGCAAGGTCGTCGTCAACACCTTCCCCGGCGACGGCTACAAGCGGGCGCTCAAGGTCTTCAGCCAGGCGTATCCCGACATCAAGCTCGAGCACACCGGGCTGCACTCCCAGGACTTCGCCCCCCGCGTCCTGCAGGAGCGGCAGGCCAGCCTCTACACCTGGGACGTGACCACCATCCCCACCAGCACCGCGCTGCAGGTGCTCCGTCCCGCCGGGGCGTGGGATCCGGTGCGGCCGGCCATCGTGCTCCCCGAGGTGCTGGACGACGCGGGCTGGGAGGGCGGCTTCGAGCGCGGCTTCAGCGCGGTGAAGGACCACGCGCTCGCCTACGCCTTCTGCGCGGTGCGCGGGGGAGGTGTCACGATCAACACCGACCAGGTGAAGGACGATCAGGTGCGGGGCCTCACCGATCTCCTGAACCCCCGCTGGAAGGGCAAGCTCCTCCTGCCCGACGTGCGCACGATGGGCGACTCGTTCTGGTCCATGACCAGCGCGCGCCTGAACCTGGGCGACGACATCATCAAGAAGCTGTTCGTGGACCAGGAGCCGGCGCTCAGCCGGGACACCCGCCAGATCGCCGAGTTCATGGTGCGCGGCCGCTATCCGATCGCGCTCGGGGTAAACCCGCTGCTCCTGAGCCAGTTCCAGAAGCAGGGCCTCGGCAAGAACCTCAAGACCCTCCACTTCCCCGAGATGGACACCTACAACTCCAGCAGCAGCGTGGTCTGGCTGCTGAACCGGGCGCCCCATCCGAACGCGGCCAAGGTCTTCATCAACTGGCTGCTCACCAAGGACGCCCAGGTGGCGTGGGCCCGCGAGGTCGAGACCAACAGCCGCCGCCTCGGCGTCGAGCCGGGCAACCCGCAGTACGCGGTGCCCCGGGCCGCCAAGCTCCTGCAGGTGGACGCGGAGGAGAACCTGGCCGAGGTGGTCAAGACCCAGGACATCGGCAAGGCGGTCATCAAGTAGCGGTGCACGTGGAGTCCGGCCTCGGCGAGACGGTCCTCGCGCTCGACCGCGTCAGCAAGCGCTTCGGCGAGGCGGCCGCGGTGGACTCCGTGTCCCTCACCGTGCGCCGCGGCGAGATCTTCACCCTGCTCGGGCCGAGCGGCTGCGGCAAGACCACCACCCTCCGCCTGGTGGCCGGCCTCGAGCAGCCCGACGCGGGCGAGATCACCCTGCGCGACCGGGTGGTGGCCTCCGCCGCGCGCCGCCTCTTCGTCGCTCCCAACCGCCGCAACCTCGGCATGGTCTTCCAGTCCTACGCGGTGTGGCCGCACATGACCGTGTTCGACAACGTGGCCTATCCGCTCCAGCTGCGGCGCCTCCCGCGTCCGCTCGTGCGCGAGAAGGTCGCGCGGGTGCTGGAGCTGGTGGGCCTCGGCGGGATGGAGGAGCGTCCCGGCACCCTGCTGAGCGGCGGGCAGATGCAGCGGCTCGCCCTCTGCCGCGCGCTGGTCTACGAGCCCGACCTGCTCCTGCTCGACGAGCCGTTCAGCAATCTCGACGCCAAGCTGCGCGAGCAGATGCGGGCGGAGGTGAAGCTGCTGCAGCGCCGGCTCGGCATCACGGTGCTCTTCGTCACCCACGACCAGGTCGAGGCGCTCAGCCTCTCCGACCGCATCGCGGT